>JAVCCE010000007.1 GCA_030765645.1 Candidatus Hinthialibacter antarcticus
AGATTTCGCTGCATGTGGCATGGGTACAGCTCTGCTCGCTTCAGTGCGGGCTTTCAGGCCCTTATGCACAGGCGCTCCCAGAGTTGCACCCATGCCTGATTTGGTTTGTCAATTTTTGATGCGCCGGAACACGCTTTTGTAATCAAAATCATGACCATCCATCAATGCAAATACTCACTTACCGGATGAATCATAATTATGAATGATCGGGCGCTTGATCCAGAAAGCAAAGGGCGCAGCACGCTGCGCCCCTACGTGTTAAAACCAAACTTTAAATCAGTTCAATTACAAAATCAATTCGTAAGCGTGGGCGTCGTATCCCGCTTTTTGCATTGCCAGCGCGATAGGCTCCGCTTCATCTAAAGTAGGGTGAATACTGAATAGATTTGATCCTGATCCGCTCAGCAATGGTTTGGTAGGAGAGATTTTTTTGAAATCTTTGTATGCTTTTGCGACAACTGGGTATGCGTCGAAAATGACAGGTTCAAATGCGTTGTATAATAATTTAGGAATCGTGTCCCAGTCGCCGTTCACCAGCGCCTGCATGAGCGGCTTGGGCGATTTTTGTTCAATCTTGCCCGACTTGTCCCACAGCCCATAAGCGCCATGCGTGGCAACGCCTTCGGCAGGCGAGCAGATCACAACGCCCATGCGATCAATCCGCTTGGCGGCGACAAGACCCATTACACGCTCGCCAACGCCCGCCACATAACAACACCCTTGTTCTAAAAAGAAAGGCACGTCAGCGCCAATGCCTTCGGCAATTTTAGAAAGTTCCGGCATAGAGAGTGGATATTTGGCTAATTGATTGAGCGCAATCAGTGTCGCTGCGGCATTACTGCTGCCGCCGCCTAAACCGGCGCCATGAGGAACACGTTTACGGATATGTACGCGAGCGCCCGGCGTGACCTTTGTTTGTAATATAAACCGTTCAGCGGCTTTGTAGGCGGTGTTGGTTTCATCAGCGGGAACCGTCGACTCCGAACACACCAATTCGATTTCGGGCGCATTGGTTAAACTGCATATAATATCATCGTGCAGTGATATTTTTGCATTCACCATGTCTAATTCATGATAGCCATCATCACGAACGCCGGTGATGTTAAGGAACAGGTTCACTTTTGCATACGATGCAAGTCGGATGCGGTCAAGAATGTCCATTGTGTTATTCCTGGCGCGCGGCTATCGCCTCTGCGAGCGTGATGTCTTCGGGCGTCGTTACTTTCATATTGAGATAAGAACCCATGACCATTGTCACCGCTTCGCCCATTTCTTCAAGCACAGCGCCGTCATCCGTCGGGTACGGAGGCGGGGTTAAGCGCTGGTACGCATCTAAAATCATAGCATAGCGAAACGATTGCGGCGTCTGCGCCAACCAAAATTTGCTGCGGTCATGAGTTTGGACGACGCCCATTTTCTCATCGGTTTCTTTGAGCGTGTCTTTGAGAGGGACGCCAATGACGCATCCATCGACCTCTTGCAGCGCCTCAAGAGACGCATCAATAAACTGCGGTTGAATGAATGGTCTCGCGGCGTCGTGGATGAGCACGACGTCAGGCGTAACTTCGACTAAGGCTTCCAGGCCATGCTTAACGGAATCAAATCGTTCTGCCCCGCCGGGCGTGAATAACCCTTCGGCTTTCGGACAATATTGGGATGCGATAGACAGAATTTCTTCGCGGTCATCTTCACGGCCCGCAATCGCGACATGGGTGACGGCGGGGTGGCTTTGAAAGACGCTGAGACAATAAGACAAAATCGGGCGTCCAGCCAAATGGTTCAAAACTTTATTACGTCCGCCGCCCATGCGTCGGCTTTTTCCTGCGGCGACGACAACCACCGCAACCGTTTTGTCGTGATTGCCAGAATCATGTTCTGATTGAGTCTCTGTAATCGACATTTATCGCTAAGCCCTTCGGGCGCACTTAACGCACAAAATTTTCAAATACACGAAGCGTTTCTTTTGAATAAAAAAAGGCCCCGACATAGGGGCCTTTTTGATACGCACTTGGTTCAATTTACACCTTGCTCAGCGCTTCGACTTCTCTCATCAAATTTGATTTGTGGCGAGCAGCATTATTGGGATGAATGACGCGCTTTTTGGCAGCAGTATCAATCGCTGAAATCGCGACGCGCATTCCCGTTTGGGCTTCTTCAACGTTTTTGACTTTAACCGACGCCTTCACTTTTTTTACCAACGTACGGATTCTGGATTTCTCATGTACGTTTTGCACTTGGCGTTTTGCGTTTTGGCGTAAACTTTTTGATGTCGCTCTATGATTCGGCATAATTTCGCTCCGTCTTTCTAGTCTCTTGAAGTGAACGGCAACAACGCCATAAAGCGCGCGCGTTTGATGGCCCGGGTCAACATGCGTTGATGGCGGGCGCTGTTTCCACTAATACGGCGAGGAATGATCTTTCCGCGTTCCGTCAAAAATTCTTTCAGGACGCGATAGTTGCGATAATCAATAAACGCTGTATTTTCGATGGTGAAACGGCTAATTTTGCGCCGGGGAAAACGACGCCGACCGCCGCCGCCGCGACGATCTCCACCGCCGCCGCCAAAGCGACCACCACCACCGCCGGGACGACCACCAGGACGACCACCAGGGCCGGAGGGACGTCCGCCGGGACCGGAGGGGCGCCCGCCAGGACCGGAACTCGGACGACCGCCGGGGCCAGAACTCGGCCGACCGCCGCCATAACCGCCGGAAGATTGAGGCGCGGAACCGCCGCCTGTGGAACCGCTAGAGTGTCTGTTTGACTCTTCGCTCATTATATAAGTACTCCTTGAATTTTTTTAGAATGGTAAATCGTCATCGTTCGGCGCTGAATCGGGCGCGCCCATATCCGGGGGCGGCGCATTATCGTCGCCGGGCGGGGGCGAATCGTTACGGGGGCTTCCGCCGCCTTTGTCGCCCCGGTCAAGGAACTGAACATTATCGGCTACAACTTCGTAGGCCGTCCGGTTCTCGCCTTCTTTGCTTTGATAGCGCCGCATTTGCAGCGAGCCTTCCACTGCAACCAGGCGCCCTTTGCCCAGGTATTGATTCACGAGTTCGGCCAGTTTTCTCCATGCAACGATGTTGATGAAGTCGGTTTCTTTTTCACCGCTGGCGCTTTTATAATTCCGGTCGATTGCGATGCGAAAATTGACCACGCCAATCCCACTTTGGGTATAGCGCATTTCCGGGTCGGCAACCAAACGTCCAATCAGGATACATTTGTTTAGCATTAGTCTTACTCGCTGGTTTTTGGTTCTTCAGTCGCCGCGTCAGGCGCTGGCGCTGTTTCGACCGGAGCAGGTGCAGGCGCTGGTTCAGTCGCTACAGGAGCCGCTTCGGCTGGCGCTGGCGCTGTTTCGACCGGAGCGGGCGCAGGCGCTGATTCAGGCGCGACCGGAGCCGCTTCGGCTGGCGCTGGCGCTGTTTCGACCGGAGCGGGCGCAGGCGCTGATTCAGGCGCGACCGGAGCCGCTTCGGCTGTGGGCGCTGCTTCAACAGGCTCTTCTTCCGTTGCAGGAGCAGCAGCGGCTGCAGCAGCGGCTTCGGCTTCTTGCTCTGCGGCCTTTTGAGCAGCGGCTTCTTCGGCTGCTTTAGCGGCCAAGCGTTCTTTTTCCGCTTTATCTTTTTGCCGTTGCAAACGGTCGGCGTCGCGTTTTTCTTGAATCAATTTTGCTTTAGGAACCTGCATAATCATGTTGCGCAAAATTGATGTACGCGTATGAAACAGTTCACGCAGTTCAACCGGGGTCGCCGGCGTGGCTTGGAATTCGAGATCGACGTAAAAGCCCTGCGTTTTCTTTTTGATTGGATAAGCGAGTTGCCGTTTGCCCCAGATATTTTCTTTGGTAATCTTGCCGCCGCTATTCGCAATCGTCTTTTTGACTTCTTCTTCGGCTGCTTTAATATCGGTTTCGGGCAGGCTGGCGTCGATGATATACAAAATCTCATACAGACGCGATAATGCTTCAGTCATACAAACCTCCTAAGGTCTAAGCGGCTTCCACCACGAAAGATGGAAGCAAAAGTTTTATGTGTTTTCATAAACCCGTTCGGAACCTATGTTTACTACGCAGAATCCAACGAACATTTGAAAACAACGATGGCGTCCGCCGTATTTGGCAGAGCAAGCAAGTATTAAACCGACAAAGAGCGAAATCAACAAGGGGGACGAAGATAGAAAAACGCGCCGCCTTCGATTGAAAGCGGCGCGCTGTGATCGCTTTTTGTTTACTTCGATCAGATCATCAATGGGGCCAAGACCAGCGAAATAACCGCCATCAACTTAATGAGAATGTTGATTGAAGGGCCGACGGTGTCTTTCAATGGATCGCCAACGGTATCGCCCACGACCGCCGCTTTGTGCGTGTCGGAACCTTTACCGCCGAAGTGGCCTTCTTCGATGTACTTTTTGGCGTTGTCCATCGCGCCGCCGCTGTTGGCGCATTGGATGCCCAGCACCAAACCAGAGACCAGCGTACCGATCAAGACGCCAGCCAATGCTTCTGGCCCAAGGCCAAAGCCGATGATTGGCGGAACAACAATCGCCATCAAACCGGGAAGCAGCATACCGTTGATCGCGCCCTGGGTGCTAATCGCAACGCAACGAGCGGAATCGGGTTTGCCGGTGCCTTCCATCAGACCGGGGATTTCACGCATCTGACGACGGACTTCTTCGATCATTTTATAAGCCGCTTTGGTGACCGCACGGAATAATTGCGCCGAGAAGTAATAGGGCAACATGCCGCCTAACATCAAGCCAGCCAAAACTTTTACGTTAATCAGGGAGACTTCCGCTTGTTCAAGTCCCGCAGAAATCAGGAAGGCTGAGATCAGGCCAATCGCTGCAAACGCAGCCGAGCCAATCGCGAAGCCTTTTCCAATCGCCGCCGTGGTGTTGCCGACGGAATCTAAGTTATCGGTGATTTTACGAACTTCCGGGTCCAAGCCAGCCATTTCCGCAATACCGCCTGCGTTGTCAGCGATGGGGCCGTAAGAGTCAACCGCAACGACCATACCTGTCGTAGCCAGCATACCCAGCGCCGCCATGGCAACGCCGTAGAAACCGCCCAACCAGAAGGAACCAAGAACCGCTAATGCCAAAACAATGACGGGAATCGCGGTACTTTCCATGCCGATCGCAATACCGTCAGTTACGGTCAATGCGGGGCCGCTTTGGGAATTTTCAGCCAATCTTTTGACGGGGCTATAATCGGTCGATGTGTAATACTCACTCATAAAGCCGATAATCATACCGGTAACGACACCGATAACGGAAGTGTAAAATGGAGCGAGTTTCGCATAAGTAACACCGCTAACGCCGGTCCATTCGGTTCCAATAATGGAGACGAGGATGCCCGTACCGATAATGGTGATGAGACCGGCGATGTAAGTACCCATCATCAACGCGCTTTGGGGTTTGTTGGAGCCAAACATTTTCACGTAGAAGATGCCGATAATCGAAGAAAGCAAACCGATGACGGCAATGCTGAACGGAATAGCGGTCAGGGCAATTAAGCCGGGTTTTGTGTTCGCGTCTGCAATCAAACTGATTTGCGCTGCAATCGCGACTGACGCGATAATCGAAGCGCAATAGGATTCAAACAAGTCAGCGCCCAGACCCGCGACGTCACCGACGTTGTCGCCGACGTTATCAGCGATAACAGCCGGGTTGCGCGGATCGTCTTCGGGGATGCCGGCTTCGACTTTACCGACGAGGTCAGCGCCCATGTCAGCGCCTTTGGTGTAGATGCCGCCGCCGCTACGGGCGAAGAGAGCCATCAAACTGGCGCCCATGGCGTATCCATTAACGATTACGGAGTCGCCGCCGGACAAGTAATAGACGATGGCGATGCCCAGTAAACCAAGGCTGGCCACCGAAAGCCCCATGACTGCGCCGCCGGAAACCGCAACGCCTAAGGCCGCCCTGAGGCCGCCGGTCATCGCCGCATTACAAGTGCGGCAATTGGCTTTGGTCGCGATCGACATGCCAATGTAGCCTGCCAGGGCCGACATGCTCGAACCAAGCACGAAAGCCAAGGCCGTCCGCCAACCCAATGCGACCTCTGTGTTAAACATGGGAATAATTGAAAACAGGACGGCAATGACCAACACAAAAGAAAACACCCACAGGTATTCTCTTTTTAAAAAGGCGCGGGCGCCCTCTTGAATCATGGCTGAGATGTCTTGCATCTGCTGGTTGCCCGGATCCATTTTAATCACGCCTTGCGCTAGCACCCAAACAAAACCCAGCGCAACAATTGATGCGATTCCACTGACGATAATGACCATATCCATAGTAAATAGCCTCGGATGTGTTATTTCTACGGCGCGTAGGCCGATAGATGCAAATCTCCAAACAGTATAGTTGATAAACCGCCTCACGTTGAGGCGCACAGGTCAGAGGACGATATTTTTATCATTCTCTAACCTGATGGTTTAGATAAGGTTTCAAATACGCAACTTCACTTTTTAAACTTATGCTTACAACATATTGGCGATTCTAAGCGCTACCTGTTTTTGGTTTGTATTTTCTTCCATGAATCTTTCAACGCGACGGTGCGGTTGAATATCAGTTGTTCCGGCGTGCTGTCTTTGTCTTTGGTGAAATATCCATTGCGCTCAAACTGGCAACGATACCCAACCGGCGCGTCAGCAATCGACGGCTCGATATACGCTTCTTCCAAAACCGTCACTGATTCGGGGTTGAGAATGTCCACCCAGTCGCCGTCCTTGGGTTTTGGATTTTCGTCTTTAAACAAATACTCATAGAGCCGCACCTGGGATTTGATTGCGTGTTGAGCAGAGACCCAGTGGATGGTTCCCTTCACTTTGCGACCGTCGGGCGAGTCGCCGCCCTTGGTGGCAGGATCGTAGGTACAGCGCAGTTCGATAACCTCTCCCGCGTCGTTTTTGATTGCTTCCTGGCAAGTCATGTAATACGCATAACGCAGCCGCACTTCACGCCCGACGCCTAAGCGGAAAAATTTCTTGGGCGGGTCTTCCATAAAGTCGCTGCGCTCAATGTAGAGTTCCCGCGAAAACAACACGGTGCGCGTCCCGGCGGACGGGTCTTCGGGGTTGTTGACTGCTTCGAGTTCATCGACTTGGTCTTCGGGGTAATTGGTGATGACCACTTTGATCGGGTCTAACACCGCCATCACGCGCGGGGCGATTTTGTTCAAGTGTTCGCGTTGGCACTGCTCCAAGTATTGAAGGTCCACCACGCCGTCGCCTTTGCTGTATCCCAAGCGAGCGCAAAAATCACGGACCGCTTCCGGCGTAAACCCACGTCGGCGGAACCCGCACAGAGTCGGCATACGCGGATCGTCCCAACCGGAAACATGGCCTTGTTCGACCAACTGGCGCAAAAAGCGCTTGCTCAAAATGGTGTAGGTCAGCGTCATGCGGCCAAACTCATATTGCCGCGAATGAAACGCGCCCAGTTCATCCAAAAACCAGTCATATAACGGGCGGTGGTTTTCAAAACTGGTATCACAGAGCGAATGGGTCACGCCTTCGATCGAATCCGACTGACCGTGCGTCCAATCATAAGTGGGGTAGATGCACCATTTGTCGCCCTGGCGAAAATGCTCACGGTGCAGAATGCGGTACATGACCGGATCGCGCATGTTGAGGTTTGGATGCGCCATGTCGATTTTTGCGCGCAGCGTCTTGGCGCCGTCGGGAAACTCGCCGTTGCGCATACGCCCGAACAGATCGAGGTTTTCTTCGATGCTGCGGTCGCGGTGGGGGCTGTTCTTCCCCGCCGGGGTTTCGCGTTTGTCTTCGCTGAAACCGGCGGTGCCGCGATATTCGCGCACTTCTTCTTCGGTCAAATCGCAGACGTACGCCTTGTCCGCCTTGATGAGTTGGACGGCCCAATCATACAACTGGTCAAAATAATCGGAGGCGTAAAACACATTGCCCCAGGTATAGCCCAGCCATTGGATGTCTTCTTGAATCGCCTCGACGAACTCGGTTTTCTCTTTTTCGGGGTTGGTATCGTCGAAGCGCAGGTTGCAAACGCCTTTGTATTCTTCGGCCACGCCGAAACTAAGGCTGATTGCCTTGGCGTGACCAATGTGGAGATATCCATTAGGTTCGGGCGGAAAGCGGGTTTGCAGGCGCCCGTCATTTTTGCCTGCTTCAAGGTCTTTTTCGATAATTTCCCGGATAAAATCTTTGGAACGGGGCGCGTCGTTGTCCGCCATCAACTGAACTCCTCAAATCTGAATGATAAAAATGAATGAGCAACTATTGTAACCAAACCCAGGCCAAGTCGAAGAAAGACAGCGCGATTTAAAATTGGTTTTTTTAGAACTCGTCATTAAAAGCCTATCATGCGAGAGAGTGAAACGACCGAAGCCTTGGGAGGGCGAGTCTCCCGACGAGCCGCGATCATGAAAAACAGTTTCGCTCTCATGCGGCTCACCAGGAGGTTCGCCCTCCCCACGATAGATGGCTTTTCATGCTTAACGATTGAATTGGTTCATGGCTTTTTCGATGCCGTCTTTGAGCAGCGTTTCGACGGCGTCGATTGCGTTGATGAGAGCGTCGTCGATCACTTCGCGCTCTTTTTTTGAGAACGGACTTAACACATAGTCCGCCCAATCGCCGACCGGCTCGCCCACACCGATTCGCAGCCGGGGCGCCTCGTCGGTCTGCAAGTTATCAATAATCGAACGCAGGCCGTTATGCCCGCCGTGGCTTCCCTTTCGGCGCATACGCAACGTACCGAGCGGTAGATGGACTTCGTCGTACATCACCAGGGTTTCTTGCAGGGAGAACTCAGGCTCGTTGAGCAAGCGGCGCAAAGCAACGCCTGAGCGGTTCATATAGATCATCGGCTTGACCAACGCAACCGGCTGGTCAAGAAATTCACCCGTGCCAAATAAAAACGTCGGGCCTTTTTGATCGACCGGGACTTTCCAGCGTTGCGAAAGCAAATCGACCAAATCGAACCCGACGTTGTGACGGGTGTTTTCATACTCGGCGCCAGGGTTTCCCAACCCCGCGAATAACCACATAAAGAATTCTCCGCCCGGTTATTTGGACGCTTCTTCTTTTGCGTCTTCGCCTTCGGCGTCGCCTTCTTCACCCTCGACGCCTTCTTCGCCTTCTTCGCCCTCTTCATCGGTTTCCGTGCTCATAACAGCCGGGATGGTCACTGTCGCGAGAGCATCTTCAAGCGCGGTCAAGATTGTGTATTTGGGGTTCTCAGGGATATCCGACACGTGCAAGGTATCGCCAACCGCTAAGTCGGAGATATCGACTTCGATGTGGTCGGGGATATCCAACGGCAAACATTCGATATCGATTTCGCGCTGCACCAACTCGAATACGCCGCCTTCTTTGACGCCCTTGGCTGTGCCAAGCGTCGCGACGGGCACGGTCAGAGTAATCGGCTTGTCGATAGAGATGCGCAAAAAGTCGACATGGTCGAGCGAACCGCGCAGTGGATGGTGTTGCGTATCGCGCAACAGCGTCAAGGTCTCATTGCCGGAATCTGAAAATTTCAGATTGACCAGAATGTTTTCTGACTCGGCGCCATGTAATGACTTTTCAAGCACGCGGCGATCAACCGACACCGCCATTGATTCTTCGCTGCCGCCGTAGACCACGGCAGGCAACATCCCCGCGCGACGCGTACTGCGGGCGCCGCCTTTACCAACTCGGTCCCGTAATTGAACGGGCAATTCCATGCGTTTCATGATGACCTCCGAAACATCGCAATTTGCGATTCGCTTTTATCGTTATTCTGTTTCATTTTTTATGTCATTTGGGTATGTCACTTGATTGTGCTGCAAATTGGCGAACGGCCCAATGCTCATGCCGCGCGGGATGGTGCATCCACGCAAATACGAACTATTGATGCGGCAGCCGTCATTGATTTCACATTCTTCCACCTGGGTCAATGGACCAATTTCACATCCCTGGCCGATTTGGGTTTTGCCGATCAAAAATGTATTGGGGTGAATGATGGTGTCAATGCCAATACTAACGCTGTCGTCGATAAACGTGGTGGACGGATCGACAATGGTCACGCCCGACAACATCAGCCGTTCAAGAATGCGGCTGCGCATGATGCGCTCAGCCAGCGCAAACTGGATGCGGTTGTTAATGCCCATGGTTTCTGACGGGTCTTTGGTCACCCAGGCTTCGACGCGTTTTTTTTCTTTGACCATAATATGAATGACGTCGGTCAGGTAATATTCGCCTTGGTTATTGTCCGGCTTGATTTGATCGAGCGCCCAGAAGAGGTCTTGAGAATCAAACATATAAATTCCCGTGTTGATCTCATTGATCTTCTTCTCATACATATTGGCGTCTTTGTCTTCGACGATTGACATGACGGCGTTGTCGCCGCTGCGCAATATGCGTCCGTAGCCAGAGGGGTCATCCATCTCGGTGGTCAACACCGTGGCGGATGCGTCCTGGTGGCGGTGGCGGTCAACGATTTTTTCAATGGTCTGGCGAGTCAATAATGGAGCGTCGCCCACTAAGACCATCACGTCGCTTTGTTCTTTTAAATCTAAAAGCGGCTTGGCGCAGAGAACGGCGTGTCCGGTGCCTTTGCGTTCTTCCTGGACGGCGAAGTCAACGTTGAAGCCGTTTAAGGCGTCGCGCACCATTTCGTTCGCGAAACCAATGACGACTACATTCTTGCGGTCAATGAGTCCATCCAGGCTGCGCAGGATGTGGACGATCATGGGGCGGCCGCAAACGCGGTGAAGCGATTTGGGCTGCTTAGAGCGCATACGGGTGCCGTCGCCGGCGGCCAGTATGATTGACGATATCGGTTTGGTTGCCTTACTCATCAAACGCTCCAAAATTCGTTAAACACAAAAAAAGCCCGCAGGGGCTTCTCTGGTCTGCATACAGTATTCAAATAGAATAGCAGAAAATTATGGTTCCCCACTTGCAATCGGTCAAGCGGATTGAACCACCCGACCCGAAACTTCATCAATTTGTTCTGTCATCCATTGGGCGGCAATCTCCCCGCCGTTACACGCCAACAGCGAACCCGAGAGCGAATTCCGCATGGAACAGGCAGCGAAAAAATCATCAATTGTGTCCCAATTTCCCTGAAAAAACAGGTCTGTTTCGATTTTTAACATAGGAAGTTGCAGGGCGGTTTGCTGTTCGAGAACGCCATATTCACGGAAGCCATCTCTGGGAACGTAGGCCATCGGGGTTTGATGGGCGATGCACTCGGTATTGAGGCCATACCCCAGTTTTGCGATCACTAAATCGGCTGCGTTGACCAAATCGGGGTGATAAATGGCTTGTGGGTCGAGATAAACAGCGTTTGCAACACCCTTAAAAATTGCGTCAAAGGTCAGAAATTTCCAATGCGGATAGCGCGAAAGCGTTTCCGGTTTGACGCCATTGACGCCCAAACCGCCAAATGACAATAGCGCGACGGGCTGTTCATCTGAGACGCCCCATTCTTTGCGCATGTCCTGGCGGGATTTCTTCGCCGTCCGCACAATCATGGGGATGTCAAGAATACGCGGGAAAACCGACAAATCGCCTGAAAGCGGCGTACGCAACAAGCAATCCGTCTTGTTGTAATAATTAGAAATCGCTTCGATGATGGGCGCAAATTTTGAGTCGTCATCAAGGTATTCTTCGAAAATCCAGTTCCAACAGAAATTGGCGATGATCGTACAGGGCAACTCAGCCGCTTGCGCGACCGCAACCGCAAAGGGCGAAATATCGCCCACGATCAAACAGGCGTTTTGTTCTGCTAAAAATGCCCGTTCGTCTTGCGCCATCTGCGGGTAATTTTCCAGCAGCGCCTCCCAGCGCTTCCGCGTTGCGGAGGCGTCGATTCCCAGGCTGTCGGGCTGGACCACGCCGCAATCGTGATCGAGTTTGCGGTATTCAAACGAGCGCTTTAAATAGTGACGAAACAGCCATTCCGGCGCCGCAGTCACAATGGCGACGCCCACATGATCGGGAATATTGGCTATGACTTCCATCGCCCGGGTTGAATGACCGAAACCGTGCGAGGAGATATAAAAAACAATGGATTGCATGGCGATCCTAACCGTATAAAAAAAATCAAACAAAAAAACGTAAACCCAATATAGCCCTAGATGTCAAAAACGGGGAGATTGCTTCGCGATGAGATGGAATTTTGTTTCTTTAATATGAAATCCCCCCGTTCGCTGCGACGCCACCCCCTTAGAGCATAAACTTCATTGGTCATGGGGAGGGCGAACTTCCTGGTGAGCCGGATAATACCGAACGCCTTTCTCATTTTCGCGGCTCGGCGGGAGCCTCGCCCTCCCCGCACGAATGATAAGCAGCGCGAATACCTGGCGGGCGGCTTTTTAGCCCCCTTTTTTAAGGGGGGACGGCGCTGAAAGCGCCAGGGGGATTCGGGCGCAACACGTTGCGCCCCTACAGGGCTGAAGAATAAATATGGCCTATAATGACAACTTTTTACATGAGAAACGGTCGAAATTCTAACAGTCCAATTGATATATGGAATTTTTTGGTTAAAATCCTAAGTGGCTTAACAATATACCATCCAACATAGAAGAGGCAAAAACATGGGGAAGAAAGCGTTTACATTAATTGAACTTCTGATTGTCGTCGCCATCATCGGCATCCTCGCAGCAATCGCCGTACCGAACTTCTTGAACGCACAGATTCGCGCCAAAGCGGCCCGTACGTTCTCTGACCTCCGCACATTGCATGACCAGGTCAGCATTCGCCAATTAGACACTGGCCTTTGGTTGATCGACGGAAACGACTCTGGCGACAGTATCAATCCAGAAGGCTGCAAATACCCAAGCCATCTTGGTCAAGCATTCGGCAAGACATGCGGAAACTCCAATGTGGTTTGCAATGGAATTGGCGATAACTTCTTTGATGGACGCATTTGGGCGCAATTGACGACCCCAGTGAACTACATGGGCTCCATTCCAACCGATCCCTTTGCTAACGGCATGTTTTACGGTTACGAAGACCGTGACTGCGCGAACGGCGAAGGACGCAACAACCACTGGTTGATGTTTGCCGCCGGCCCTGACGGCGACCACGGCGACTGGATCGACCGTAACGCCGAAGCCTATAACCCCTCAAACGGCGTCACCTCAAATGGCGACATCTGGCGCGCCCACGTCTTCAAAGACAGTTTCTTCACCACCGAATTTTTGGGCATCACCATCGTTACCTTCTAATTCAAGCAGTTATTAAGACGACTACAGACCGGGCGGGAGAAATTCTCCCGCCCGTTTTTTATTTCCCATAAATACAATCGGTTTATCCCTAAAATTTTTACTGGACTCAGGGTTTTAATAATACTATATTGATGAATCGCATTTATTATAAATTGATTCGATTCTGTTTATTCTGAGGAGATACTTTGATGTTAAAAAAGCAAGGTTTTACGCTGATTGAACTACTGATCGTTGTTGCCATTATCGGAATTTTGGCCGCAATCGCCGTTCCCAACTTTTTGAATGCGCAGATTCGCGCCAAAGTCGCGCGTAGTTATTCTGACATGCGGGCGACATCAACGGCGGTGGCTATTTTTAATACGGATCGAGGCATGATGCTGGTTGATATCCGTGACGATGATACGGATATTGGACAAAAACGCATTCAGGAAGAATTCTCCGGCGTGGGCTGGAACGGCGGCGGCGGCAACCGAAATAACTTAGCCGTATTGTCTCCATTAACGACCCCAGTCGCCTATATGGGGAGCCTACCGATTTCACCATTTGTTAATTCCAGTTTGTTCACAATCAGCGGTGGAAACAATGAAGCCTACGGACGAATTGGCAACCAGTATTACGCCTATTGGGACAATGACCCTGAAATCAAAGAACCAGCCGGCAATAATCATAATGACTGGAACCTCGCCGCGCTATCAAACTATGTCAGTAATTTTACTCCCTGGAGCTACGTTTTCATTACCTTTGGCCCCTCGGCTGGAACGGACAACACGACCAACACGCTTGAACCCTACCAACCGTCAAATGGAATCACCAGCGCTGGCGAAATCTTCTTATTTAACAGCGGCACCAACAACGAGAACGTGCAGAGAATCAACTAATTGCTATAGAATATTCATGATTGACCTATACAGGCGAGATTTCTCTCGCCTGTATTTTATAACACACAATTGAATGTTCCACTGAATCTCAAATCGTAAACGAAGATAAATACAACATGTTCGGCTTCATTTATCAGTAGGCTGAACTATATTTAATTTGTGAACATTACATTATCCAGGCGAGGTAAGCCATGAATCGGAAAAAAGCATTTACGCTGATTGAACTTCTCATCGTTGTAGCTATTATCGGGATTCTAGCGGCGATCGCCGTCCCTAACTTTTTGAACGCGCAAATGCGGGCGAAAATCACTCGCGTCAAGGCTGATTTTCGTACCGCCAGCACGGGATTTTCGATGTATCAATTGGATCGCAACGCCCACCCTCCCGATCCGGGCGGCCCCTGCGTAGACTGGCAAGCATACGCCAGACTGACAACGCCAATCGCGTACGTCAGCAGTTTGGAAATGTTCCGCGACTTTTTCACCAATGAAGGCGCGGAGGGTGCGATTGGCGCGGCGTGCGACCTGACGTTTTATGATTATGGCCAAGTGCCATACATCGCCGAGTCGGGCGTTGGATATGTGGTAATCAGTTTTGGTCCTGACCGCGACCTTGATATGGGATGGAACGCAGGCTCAATGGACGCGTTGAAAAGCATGGAAGGCAGTAGGCTTACATTTCTCTATGACGCATCAAACGGACTGGTTTCATCGGGCGATTTAATTTTGTCCGCGTTGGGCGTTCATAATAGATAAAAAGACCGAATCAACAATCTTACCTTCAACGGAGCTTGAGCGATCAAGCTCCGTTTTTTATACCAATATAAAACCTGTGTAATCGTGTGCGCCGCATGTAGGATATGTTTGTATATTTGACTTTAACAGGAAGCCTTCAACGATGGAAACACTCGGCGATTTATATCAACGGATACAGAAAAACGCAAACGTACAGGAAACCTTACGTGAAGCGTTGTTTCATACATACCAGTCTTTAGACCTCGATGAATTTAACGAAGACAGTCCGAATGATGGATTTGACGACGCGGCGCGGTTGATTGAGGCAAAGCGCGATGAACTTCATCAGATCATGGAGAACCTCGACGAGCATATCGGCGGCAAGTCGCCAAAAGAAATTGCGGCGTTCTTTTCATCCATTCTCGACATATACAACCAACTCTACATTCACAGCACCCAGGGCGTCATCTCGGTCAGGATTCGCCTGATTGACTATATTCCACAGACGCGAAATCACGTCCCGCCGCCTGTTTTTTATCATGAAATTTCGATGATATACGCCCCGGAAGAAATTCGGGCGATGCAGAAATGTCTTGAAACCATGGAGAAGACAAACCCGCTTTATTACTTCTTCATGGGGGTGTTAGACAAAGCATTCGACGCCAACCAGTTTAACGAAACCTCTAGTTATCTTTTGCTTGAAATTGCCAATTATTTCATCATGCAGTTAGAGAAAAAACGCAATGGCGAAGAAGTCGCCGTGTTTAAGGAGCGCTTCGCGAAAAATAAACGCGCCCTGGACCGAACAGCCAATGAATATCGTGAACTTGAAGTCATCCTGAACGGACACATGAGCAAGTATCCGGTTTTAGCGGTCGTTCCCAACATGATTCGGTCGTTAATTTTGATCCGCTTTGGAGTTGTCGAACCTAAATACGCGCCTGAAATTCTACACGCCATTAACAACAATATGAAAGCCTACAACCAGGCCAAGCGGGTGGTTTCGTTTGATTTTAGCCGTATGCCGCCGATGCAGCAGGCAATGATTAGAAAACAAGAGATGATACTGAAGTTTCAGATGGAGGTATTGTCTTACACAGGCGAAGTGCTTGAAAAAGATTTTTCGGGCTTCATTGGCGAGTATGAACGCATGATGGTCGAAATTGAAACAAAGTCGGCCCAAGTTGATTCCAACGACCCGCGCTCCTCACAACTCGTCAAACAAAAACGGACCCTGCAAACTGAATATGAACAGCGCCGCAAATCGTTTGATGTTCTCAAATGCCAACAGAGCCTGGTCGAAGTTCAACAGAAGATGATTGAATCGTCGTTGACGAAGTTTGAGAGCGAAGGCTCCATGCACGGCGAAGTGCACAAGTCGTTCAAAAGTGGATTGTTTGTTGAAGACAAGCCCAAGCCGCAGGAAAAAGAAGACCCCGAAAAGAAAAACCGCATGGCCTCGATGGACCGCCGCGAAAAAGAAGAGTAGCGCCTTTCAACCGGTTAAGGTCACTCCACAAAGGGTTCGATCATGTTGTAGGGCGTGTTGGGCGAGGCGGGATAACGGCGGGCGTTTCCGAGCACGTCGATGACTTCAACCGCATAGAGCGCTCCCGCGCCCGTCAACGGAAACGAGGCGGAAAACTGCGGATCGTCGCGCTCCATCGGGACGCGCAGCCAATCGCTGGAACCCGCAGCCGGTCTCCACAGCAGCGCGGCTTCCGCAATGCCCATTAAATCGAGCAGATCAGCCATCACCGTGACTTGGGTCTTTTCAGGATTCATCGAATGACGCAGGTAATTTAATTTTGGCGGCTGGTCGTCATGCGATACGGCAGTGATGTAAGGCTTACCGGTCGCAGGGTTGTTACACTCAAACGGTTGCCCCGCCGCCTTTCCAACGAAAAAATACTGCACGCCGCCCGCGACCACCAGGTCGGATGGTATCTGCGCATAGTACACGCCGCTAACCCGGGTCGGGTCCATCGTAATTTGCCGGGTCACGCCCGCGCTGTTTCGATAGGCGAGATTGACGCCCTCCAACCCGGCCTTGGGCGGGAAAGACGCCGTCACCAAAAAGGGCTCATGCGGGGGGGTCCGCCGAACCGCCCAATGCCCCAAGGCGCCGTTCCAGGAGGTTAACTCTGACCACTGAGTGAAACGCTGGGTGATGAGGTCGCGGTCTGCTTGAAAGGGGCCGTCTTGTGCGCTCCAGTGGGTTTCGTGCAGCCCTTCTAACCCCGGAACAGGAACAAAGCGGTAGTTCTTTTGAGTGAAAGCCTGCAAGTCGCGCCAAGCCGTTTCGGCGGAGGTATTTTTCTCGGTTGCAACCACCAGCGCGGCAGCGTCGCCAGTGAGGCCATACAGCCCATATTGAACGGCGGCGTCGAGTTGGTCGAGCCAACACTGCGCGAGCCGGGCGGTCAATTCAAAATCCAATTGCCAAGAACGCCATTCCTGATAGCGGCGGATATCCACATCGCTGAGTAGGCCGTCGGACTGTTTGGATTGCGGGTTTAACAATTGTCCAGCGTCGCCGATGAGTTTGACAGCCTCTTGTGCGGATTGGAGCGCCTGCACCAGTTCGGTACGCGGCGCAGCGCGGCCATCAATGCGTTTGGAGGCGAGCGTCTCAACTTCTTCTTGCAACGAACGCACAGCAAATGAATTTGAAACGGGGCGCTCTAACCAAGCAGTAATCGACGGCGGCGGAGACATCGCCAGCGGCGTTGTTTGAACCGCGCTGTAATTCGGCGGCAACAATTTGCGAACCGCAGGCAAGACGCTGCTGGCTTTTTGCGCGGCTTGATAGAGGATGCCGCCCGCTTGCGCACCGAACCGGCGTTGAAACGCCTGGACGAAAACAGCCTCTTCTTCGTCGGGGTTGTAGCCGAGTTTGCCCCAGATTTCATAGGCGTACCAGTCGCGGTCGTGCATCCATTGGGCGTAGCGTAAATCCGGCGGCGCAGTTTTCGCGTCGGGGGCGCGATGCGGCGCGGCGGGCGCTTCGATTTCGATCAGAAAGCCGTTGGCGCCGTTAAAATGCGCGGCCTGCATAACGCGGCGCATCAGCCGGATGTCCGCCCACGGCGTCAGTTGATGCAGTTCGTAGGGTTGAACGTGAAACAGCAACGAATAGCGGCGCGGCGGCGCGATATAGTTCCAGGTTGAATTCGCGTTCGGCGAGATATAATCCAATCCCAGTTTGACCGCATTCAACGCCACATGCGCGACGGTCCCGTGCGGGTAGGCGCGGGTCAATGCCTGCGCAAGATTGAAGTCGGCGTTGTGGGTCGAAATCGTCAATGGCAGTTTCGCGCCCGCGTCAATCATTCCTTCTAAAAACGCCACGTAAGTTTCGCGGGCTTGCGGAGAATCCTGACCCGGAGCAAAGCCCAAGCCCGCCAGATTTGGCGTTGCTTTCAAAAACGTACTGACCATCTCTTTTAATTTTGCAGTAGGATACTCGCCCGGCGCGATAAACGACTCCAAGGTAATGCGAACGCCGTATGCGCGGCCAATATCAATAATGCGATTGAGGCTGGTACGGTTGCGTTGCGCGATTGCGTCATCCACCCGCCCCGAAGACGATTGAAAATACGGCAACAGATCAGACGGGCCTTGTTGCGCATCAACCACGCCGCGCAGCGCCAAACGATTAAAACGGCACCGGGCGATGCGCTCGAAAAAGCCGTCCCAATAGGCTTCTGAATGAAACCAGGAAAACGCGTCTTCTAACGCCTGGCGCGGAATCGACGCCGCAACGCCGCGCGAAAGCGCCGAGGTGGTTGCCCGTCGTTCTTGTACGCGGGACGCCACGTCATCCGATTCGGCGTGGGTCTCGAATTGGTCAGCCAGATCAAGCGCCGCATACAACGCGCCGACATCGTCGCTGCCGATGGCGTAAATGCGAACCCCGCCCTCACGCTCAAAGCGCATGACATGGAATGATTCGGGCGCGCTATCAACAACCTGTCCGACGGAATTGACCTGCTCAGCGGGAAAGAGTTGCTCATTGAACGGCGAGACGACAATTTCAAGAGCGGGCGAGTCTGTGGCGGCGGCAGGCCCCTGCACCGATTGAACATCCCACCCTTGCGCGACCAACACACGCTGGAGGATGCGCATCCCGGCTTCGACAGGCGCGGGCGGCGGCGACAGCGGCGTAATCACACGCGCCGTCTTCGCGAATGCGGCATCGCCCACGACAAACGCAATCACACACACAAAAATCAAAATGAAACGATGGGCGTTCAACTGCCGATTTCCCCTCCGGTTTTTGACTACCGTCATTCTAATGCAAATACAGCCCATTAGGCTATAGAAATCCGTTGCGTCACTCAAACGAAATGACCAGGCGGTCGCCCGGCGCCACTTCGACGATGCGCAACCCGCGCTGACCGCCGCTGGAAACGACATCCAAGGGAACGCCTATTTCTTCGCCTGAAAGACGCTGGATTTTTGCATGAGCGCTTTCGATTTTGTCTTGCGGCAAATCAAACAACTCAATCATGCAGACTTCATCTTCGGCTTCATGCAGGTTGAGCGTTAGGGTCGAAGCGCTGGTCCATTTCATCGCTGCGTCAACGCGATGGTTGGCGCGGAGAATTGGCAATAGCGTTTCGGAATTCGATATTTCATGGGCGCCGCTCAACGCCACGTCCCAATGAGAATTGAATGGACTGAGAGACAGTTTGCACAAGCCGTCGCCTGCAAACTCACCAACCCGCAGCAAGGCGCCGTCGCGGCTATTGATGAAATAAGCGTTCGGCGAAACGCAGACGGAAAATGTGCGTTCACCCCGCAAGGCAATCAGCGACGCCACGCTGGTGCGTTCGTTGCGGGCGAGAAAACCGCCCGGCGCAATGGCGTCGACGCCGAGTCCCGGCGCGTTGACCGTCCAAGGGGCGTCGCTTCGGTTGGCATAGACGTTCATGCCATTTACGTACTGGATATGGATGCGGTTGTATTCACCCGCTTTGGAAAAATTTTGCAGATAGAGCAGCTGCTGTACATCCAAAGCCTCGTCTTTATCGTTGAAATACTGGATGCTCAACACCGCATTGAGCGGGTCGAGAATTTCATTCATCACAGGCTGCATCAACGAGGCGGCTTCGATCATACGGCGCAAAACGTCACTCGGTCCGCCTCCCGCACTCCACAAACGGTCTGAAATATGCGGGACCCGGCCAAAGGCCGCCGTTGCGGTCAAATATTCATCAAAGGGAAAAAAGCGCTCGTCCTGCCAGGCGGCGCCGTCATCCTCGCCTAAAAATTTTGCATACCCGCCAAACCCAACGATGGGGCGGGCGGGACGTTGATTGCGAAGAGCGTCATCCACCAGCAACGGCGCCACGCTTGGCAGCAGCGGCGCATGTTCCCGGTTTTCAACAAACCGGTACAACCCACGGGTAAAACGCTCATCGGCAGCCGGAACCGCCTCTGCCGTTGCAGAAGAAGCGGGAGCGCCGAGAAGGGGAACGCTCGCGGTCGGTTTTGCCGAAGGCGTTTCGGCTTCCGGTTCCGCTTCGGCCTCTTCTTCGTCGTCAGACACTAGAAACGCCGCGAGGTCGCTGCCTTCGTTGGCGTCGACAATAGTCAACTGGCTCAAAGTGTTAAAATTTTTGAGCGGATGCGGCGGCCATTGATACTCCACCCGCACTTGAGAGGCGGTCAACGCAGCGTCGATACTTTGCAGGACGCTGTTCGATCCCCATTTTTCTTCACTCATTTCGTGATCTTGAATCGCATCGACGGCATGAGCGTCCCAATCGCGCAAAACGAACATCGGATTGAGTATGCCGACATCATTGAGGCGTGAGAGAAACTGCGCCGCCGTCGGGAACGCATCGCCCTTGGGGCCGGAGCGCACCGTCATTGAGAATGCGCCTTGCGTGGAACGCGAGTCAGGGCTTTCCCACGCTTGAACGGTCGGGTTCCAGAGAAGAAGCGACGCGCCTTGTTTGTGTTTTTGTTCGTAGTACCAGCCGTTATGCCCCTGTGTGGAAGAAAAATCGTCCATGCTGTCATAGCGCGCGCTTCCCTGTTGCATTTGAACGCGCAAATCGACAACGCCGCCTTGCATGACGGCAGGCGACTGGCAAGCGAACAGCAGTTGATCGTTTTGCGCGAGAGGAAACGTCCCCTTGAGACCCGTAGCGGGTTTTGTTTTAGCATCCAACATTTGAGAGAACAACAAACGCGGCGCGTCGCCGGGGCGCTCTAGAATCACTTCAAACAGGGCTTGATCGCCGCCGGAAAGTTTCACGGTCCCATTCAGTTCGACCGGCCCGGAGGTGGGCGCCGACCATCGGCGAATTTGGGTCACATACCCCCGGTCAAGCGGAATAAAAGGCGTCTCGCTCCAATCCAAGGCGATGCGCCGCCGCAAGTCGCGTGAATCCGGGGTCAGCGTTGCAGGCCGCATCGGCGCAACGTCGAGCGGGTTTTCGCTTACCGTCACATAGCCGACCACTTTGAGCGGCTCGGCGGTTTCGCCTTCGTTGGTCTCGATCCATGCCGGGGTATTCGAGGCGTAAAAGCTGCGTGAATTTTCCCGGCGGGCGGAATAGGTAAAGCGGTTCACGTTGCTGCGAAACGGATCAACGTATAACGATAAATAAAAGCGCCCCAGTGATTGCAGCGCTGGCAACGGCGAGGTGGGAAAAGACACAAATTTAGGGCGCCCGACATAGCGCGTCGGCCCAAACGAAAAGCCGATATACCGCGCTTGTTGCTGAGGGCCTCCTACATCCGTCAGGGCGATCTCCAGCGACCGCCCCAGCAGGCGGAACTCATAGCGCTTGCGCAATACGGCGCCGAACACGGTTTCTTCATACTCCAACACCAGGCGGTTGCCTTCGATGGCGTGACGCACCATCTTGCATTCACCCAACCCCGCGATTTGCAACGGGCTAAACATTTGTCCGGTCGCGTTTTGCACCCAGAAACCGCCTTGATACACCGGGATGGTTCGCATCGTCGTGATAAAACTCTGGACGCTAATCAGCCCCATCATAACGCGGGGTTCTGAAACTTTTATTTTGAAATCCGGCGTGGGATCAAGGGCCGGGTTTGAGAATTCGTATTGTTGGGTGTTGACGAAAAACGTCACCGACGCCGATGCAGCTGAAGCCGCCGAAGCCCCCACCGGAGGCGCAATTTGTTGGCCCGCCGCATTTGAAGACAACAAACAAAATGCTGCATAGAAAACAAAAATAGATAACCCGTACAGATAATTTATCGCGCCTGATTGACGCTTACGGTAATCCAACACGTTCACCTCTGCTTAAATCAGCCTTATAGTAGTTTTTATAGTGGTTGCCAGAATAACGCACTCAATGAACAACGGTTGAGCGAAGTCCAATATAACATTTTCGTATTGTGGTCGAATTCGCCGACAGTTAAAGGCGAAGCGGGAAACGAATGCGCAACATACGTCTTGATCTAGAATATGATGGGGCCAATTACTGCGGGTGGCAATTCCAACCCAACCACCCCTCGCTCGAACGAACGCTGAAAGAGGCGGTCGAACGCATCATCAATCACACCATTGTGCTATATTCATCCGGCCGGACGGATTCGGGCGTTCACGCCGAACAACACGTGGCGCACTTTCGCTCGGACACCACGCTGACTCACGACAATATCATTCGCGGCGTCAACTCCATCACCCCGCGCGATGTTTTGATCTACGCCATCCATGACATGCCGCTCGAATGGAGCGCCCGCCATGACGCGCGCGAGCGCGAATATTGCTACCGAATCTATAACGACCAATTCCCCAGCGTTTTTTGGCGCAAGCATAGCCATTGGGTGCGTGAACCGCTTGATTTGGACGCCATGCGCGAAGCGGCCTCTCTGCTCGAAGGCCATCATAATTTCAACGCCTTTCGCAGTCTCCATTGCGATGCAGACAACCCGGTTCGGACCTTACGCCGCCTCGAATTTTTTGATGAGCGCCCTTTGATTCGGCTGCGGGTCGTCGGAGAGGCGTTTCTTCGCCATCAGGTGCGAATCATTGCCGGGACGCTGCTCGATGTCGGTTTGGGAAAACGCACGCCGGAATCCATGCGGGATATACTCGAATCAAAAGACCGCAATCAAGCCGGAACCACGCTGCCGGGATGCGGATTGACGCTGGTCTCAATAAAATATAGCGACGAAATTGAGCGCATAACAAATATACAGCCAGTCGCGGAACTCGTGCGCCGCTGTAGAAACCTCGAATAATTTTTGTGCATTTGGGGCTGAATCGACTATTGTTAAAGTAGAGAGAGTTTTTACTTCTCGAAGAACGGGTCCGCGCAATGAAGACAATGACTCAGGCGTTTACATTAATTGAATTGCTGGTGGTGGTCGCCATTATCGGCATCTTGACTTCGATTGCGATGCCGAACTTTCAACACGCGCAAATCAAAGCCAAAACCACCCGCGCATTGGCTGACATGCGAACCCTGGTCACCGCGTTAGAAGCCTACTCGACTGATAACAACAGCTATCCACTCGATGGAAACGATTACTTTGAACGGGACGAATCGCTCTACGATCAGATTCGCATTCAATCCGTGCTGACCACGCCGGTTCCGTATATTTCAGAAATTTTCTCTGACATTTTCCATACGCGCGAGACGCAGATTAACGATCCATTGGTGAAGCGCCTGTTTCAGGATCGCCCGCCGTTTCCTTACGTCTACACGACCAAAGACAACATAGTGCTTCACCGGGGCAACCCTCACGCATACTTCATTTTCAGCTTCGGCCCGGACCAGGATTTTGATAATGCCTCCAGCAAACCGGAAGACATACTCGTCTACGATGCGACCAACGGCATCATCTCTGATGGCGACATTCTCCGTAAAGGCCCTTAGACGCCGAAGCCTATTTCAGACGATACGCGATGACGTAGTCGCCAATCTTTGAGCCGACTTTTCCACCGCCGCCCGCGCAAATCACAACGTATTGTTTTCCGTCAGCGCCCAAGTAGGTAATCGGCGCCGCATAACCCGCGCAGGGCATTTGGTCTTGCCATAGGACGTCGCCCGTCTTTTCATCAAACGCGCGAATGCGCCCGTCCATCGTGGAGGCGATCAAAACGAGACCGCCAGCGGTCACGGTCGCGCCGCCAAAGTTCTCCTGGCCAGTGATGGGGATCCCCTTTTTCGTCAGTTCATCAAATTCGCCCAACGGCTTGCGCCATACGAACTCGCCTTTGTTCAGGTTCACTTTGATTAATTCGCCCCAAGGCGGCGTAACGGCGGGGTACCCGTTTTGGTCGCGAAACGCAAAGGCTTCTTTTAAGCGATAGCGAAACGGCGCGTCAGGATTAGGGTTTTCATTCATTATCAGGACCCACGGCAGTTCGGTTGAATTGATGTACATCATACCGTTTGGATCGACCGCCGCGCCCGACCAATTCGCGCCGCCGTGCAGTCCGGGAAAAACGATGGTTCCCTGCTCTGACGGCGGAGTGAAGATGCCTCGGTGGTCGAACTTTTCCCAGCGGTATTTCACATGGTCATAAGTCGCTTCGTCTAAATGGCTGATATCATCTTCGGTCATAATCTGGCGTGAAATAGCGGGCGGCTTCGATGGAAACGGCTGCGTCGCCCATGGCTTTTCGCCGGGAACGCCGCCCTGGGGGACCGGGCGTTCTTCGACGGGAAACAACGGCTCGCCAGTCAAGCGGTTCAAGACATGAATGAACGCCGTCTTGCCCGCCATGACGACCGCAGGTACCTTCTTGCCATCAATATTCAGATCAGCCAAAACCGGCAACGCCGCCAAGTCGTAATCCCAAAGATCGTGATAAACCGTCTGGTAATGCCAGATGTGTTTGCCTGTCTTGGCGTCGAGCGCGACCACGCTATCGGTGTATAAATTTTTGCCGGGACGGTCGCCGCCGTAGAAATCCTGGTTGGGCGTACTCACGGGCAGAAACAACATACCGCGCTCATAGTCGATGCTCATCATCGACCAGATGTTGGCGCCGCCGCGTCCTTGCCAGGAGTTCCCTTCCCAAGTTTCGACGCCGGGTTCATCGCCTTGTGGAACGGTGTTAAACGTCCAGGCGAGTTTTCCGGTATGCGCGTTGTAGGCCTTGAGCGGCGTATGCGGCAACTTCTTGCTGGAGTCGTTGACGCCGAAGCCCTGAATAATCAAATCGCCGTAAATGACAGGGGGCGAACTCAAAAACAAATAGCCGCCGCCGTCCGGCATCCCAGCGCGAAGATTGATATATCCGTTTGTCCCAAACGTATTATCAGGTATGCCCGTTTCTACGTCGATGGAATAGATGCGCCCATCGCGGACGGGATGAAAGATGCGCTGCTTGTCGCCCCAGACGCCATAAGCGACGCCCCGGCTGGCAAGCCCGCCCGCGCCGGTTTCATGTACGGATAACGGCGGGTCAGGCGTGAATATCCACTTCTCATCACCCGTGACTGCATCCAACGCCGCCAGCCGCGACAGCGTGGTTATGACATAGACGGTGTCGTCGATCATCAGCGGCGTACATTCAAAATAATGCCCACGCCCCTCGCCGAAGTCGCCAGTGCGATACGTCCAGACGCGTTCGAGTTTGGCTACGTTGCCTTTATTGATTTGATCGAGCGGCGAGAAGCGGGTTCCTTCATGCGTACGAGAATGCAGGGGCCATTCGTGGTCTTTGACGTTCAACTCGCAAAATCCGGCGTGAGCAAATACGACGACAAAAAATACTCCCAAAAAACAATGCTTCCACATGAGAGGCTCCCCAGGTTATTGATAGATGCGGGCGTTGGTGGAAATAATATCGCCGGAGGAAACCAGCCCGTTGGTGGTCGAATAAAAAATACCGCCGTCTTGATTTGGCCCGGCGTGAGCAGGGTCTTTCAAGAGAACCAGCGTTTCAGCTAATAGCGCCCAGGGCCAATTGGGTTCACGGTCCGGCCCCCAGCCAAACAGAAAATACTCAACGCCCGCATTTTTGAATTTTGCCAATCGCTCGGCGTCGCCCAGGCTGCCGATGTGGACGCCGGAACCGTAAGCGAAATACTGCCCGTCGTCTTCTTCATTATGGCTTTTGAAAATATCGCGAAAGGGATCAATGCTGGAAAGATACGCGACCGGCGTCGTCAGCGCATAATACGTTTGTCCCGTTTGCGCATCAGGGCCGTAATCAACGGGGACATTGTTGTTATCGACCTGGTAAGCGGCGATCGCCGTCTGGATGGATTTCATCGAGCCGTACGTCGCCGCGAGTTTGGCGCGGACTTGAGCGTTCAAAAAATTAGGGACCGCAATCGCCGCTAGAATTCCAATAATGGCGACGACGATTAAAAGTTCAATCAGTGTGAAGGCGGATTTCAAAGGCCTGTTCCCCTAGAATGGATTTAGCGTGAATTTTGACCAAAGAAGTAAAGAATTGCAATAGGAAAGGACAAAAAGCCGACCCTACATTTCCCTGCGGCCTCGTAATCAACGATCAGCAATGATTATTTTTTGATAATCATGCCGCCGCCGAGGATTTCATCATCGCGAAATAACACTAATGCTTGTCCGGGCGCAACGCCGTATTGCGGCTCTTCAAATTCAATTGAAACGAAGCCGCCGCCGCATTCATTCACCACAGCGTTCGCGGGTTCGTGGCGGGAGCGAATCTTAGCCTGAAGTTTCTCGCCGACTTGTGGCTCGTGAATCCAACGCGTTGAGGTTGCGGTCACGGCGCTTTCACCCAAGTCTTCCATTGAACCAACGATGACGGCGTTTCGTTTGGGGTCGACCGCCGTAACGTAAAACGGCCCGCCCGACAGCCCCAGGCCTTTGCGCTGCCCCACCGTGTATGACGCGACTCCCTTGTGCTTACCGAGTTCGGCGCCGTCCTGATTCAAGATCGGGCCTTCTTCGCTTTCGATATGCTCGGCGAGGAATTCATTATACGAACGCCCCAACGTGAAGCAGATTTCCTGGCTTTCTTCTTTGTCGGCAGTGACCAGCCCAAGTTTTTTGGCATGACCGCGCGCCTCGGCTTTGGTCAATTCTCCCAGCGGGAAACGGATCCTCTTCAATAAATCTTTGCGAACGCCGTAGAGGTAATAACTCTGGTCTTTCTCCCGGTAGGCGGCGCGGGAGAGATGCGGCTCGCCCTCGGCGTCGACTTCGAGACGCGCATAATGCCCGGTGGCGACATAGTCGCAATCCCATTGCTTGGCGAGGTCGAAGGCTTCTTCAAACCGGACGAAACTATTGCAGCGAACGCATGGGTTCGGCGTGAAACCGGATTCATAACTTTTAATAAAGGGGATGATGACTTTCTGGTTGAACTCCGGCGCCGTGTTGACGGTGTAGTGGTCGATGCCCAATGACGACGCCACACGCTTGGCGTCGCGCACATCGCCGAACGAGCAACAGCCGCCGCTCATTTCGCGGGTCGGCTCTACGTCAAGTTGCTTCATGGTGGCGCCGACCACTCGGAAGCCCTGCTCCAACAGCATGGCGCCCGCCGCGCTGCTGTCTACGCCGCCGCTCATCAAAAGTAAAACGCTTTTATCCGTCATGTCTCAATTTCGTTTCGTTCAATTTTCTTGCAGATGGGATTATATCCGCTCGCATCAAAAATGCACGTTATCGCCGCCCGCCTACGAAGGATTCACGAAATATGATATTGTTAAGTGTGCGTTTAACCTTAAAATTTAGCGGGAGGATATTGTAATGAAAGCCTTCAAACTGATAGGGATGCTTGCTGTTGTTGCGTTGGTTTCGTTTAGCGCTTTTGCGGCTGACGACATGCCGAAGATTTATACGGAAGACTTTGAAGACGGCAACGCTGACGGCTGGGAGTTTACCGATTCCAGCGCTTGGCGCGTTGAAGACGATAGCGGCAGCAAAGTGCTTTGCCAATTTAAAATGAGCGAATATGAACCGCCGGTGCGCTCGCCGCACAACATCGCCTGGATCAAAGACCTGTATGTATCCGATTGCGTGATTGACGTGCGCCTCAAATCAACCGGGCGCAACTACGGCCACCGCGATATGTGCGTCTTCTTTAATGAACAAGATTCCAGCCATTTTTACTACGTCCACATGGCGCCAGCGCCGCCGACCGATCCCAACGCCAATAAGATTATGATCGTGAACGGCGAGCCGCGTAAAAACATTTGCACCAAGACCAATCCGGGTTTGCAATGGAAAGACGACACCTATCATCACATTCGCGTAGTACGCGATACGGAATCCGGCTCGATTAAAGTTTACTTTGACGATATGGAAAACACCGTGCTCGAAGCCAAAGACGACACCCTCAAAGCAGGGCGCATCGGTTTTGGCAATTTTGACGACACCGGCTGCATCGACAACATCAGCATCAAAGGCGTCAAGGTCGAAAAATCAGCCGTGAAATAACTCCATCATACCGCATGGCTTTGTGATGGGCCATGAAACGATAAAATGAATCAACCCAATGGGCGGCGCGTTGCGTCGCCCATTGCTCAATAAAACGGTGAGATTGAATGACAGAAGAAACATCAATATTCGGCGGAAACGCCGAAGACAATTTTGAATTTAAGAAAAAACAGCGCCGCTGGTTATCCGGCCATTTTGACGCGGACCTGCCGCCGTGCATCTCCTTTGACTTGGAACCGGTGACCGATATCCCCATTCGCCTTGCAGTCGAAGAAGGCGCGATTCGCAACAAGCGCGATTTGTGCATTTTTAAAACGACGGACGAATGGCGCGAGTTTCCCAAAGGGACCGTTATCATCGCGCAACTTCTCGAAGAAAACGCGCCATACGCGCTGTTCGTCGGCGACGGGCGCAAACTATCGGCAATTGAAAAGAAAATACTCACAAACTCGCAAGACGAGGGCGAGAGTTCTCCGGTAAAGTCAAAACCAAAACAACTTCACGCAACTCAACCCAAGGTCGATGCGCGTACACGAAATCGCCGCCGCAACTTGCGAGCGCGATTGGGTAAACTCGGCGTACAACGCACGTCGCCGCCGTCGCGCAAACGGGCGCAATATCAGAGTATGCAAGAATGGAAAGCGGTTGGTCAGCAGAAAATTTTTACGCGGAGACGCCAGCAGCGATCAAAGAAATAAGTCCAGCAAGGTAAAGCCGAACAGCCCGATGCTGATAACGCCGTTTACATTGAAGAACGCCATGTTGATTCGGCCGATGTCATCGGGACGCACCAGCAGATGCTCAAACAAGATCAAGCCCGCAAACCCGGCTTCGCCCAGAAAAAACCAGCCGCCTAAATTCGCTGTCCAGCCAAATGCGCCGATAAAAATCACGCTGAAGACATGCAAAACGAAAGCGATGCGCAAGGCGTTTTGTTTTCCGAAGCGCACCACAATGGAATGCAAGCCCATCTTTTTGTCGAAGTCTTCATCCAGCAGCGCATAAATCACATCGAAGCCCGCCACCCACAGCAAGACGCCCGCGCCCAGCAAGACTGGCGGCAGCGCAAACCCGCCCGTCACCGCGATCCAAGCGCCGATGGGCGCAATCGCCAGCGAAAGCCCCAACACAAAATGGCAGAACGCGCTAAAACGCTTAAACAGGGAGTATCCACAAACGATCACCAGCGCGACGGGAGAAAGCAAGAGCGCCAATGGGTTGAGCATCCACGCGCCAAAGAAAAACAACGCAACGCAGATAATGAGCAGCACACCCGCTTCGGTCATTGAAACAGCGCCCGCTGGGATATGCCGATCTTTCGTGCGGGGATTCTGGGCGTCAATTTTCGCGTCAACCATGCGGTTGAAGGTCATCGCACAGGTGCGGGCGGACGCCATGCAAAGTAAAATCCACCCCGCGACGCTCCATTGCAGCGGGCCGTCTGCGGCGACGAATGCGCTCATCAAGGCGAACGGCAGGGCGAAAATGGTGTGCGAAAAACGCACCATGCCTAAGTAATTGCTTATTTTGTTAATCAGCATCCTGACCTGTTCGCAAATGCGTCTTGGTTGAAATGGGGTCGAGTTCGCCCCAGCCTCCGCCGATCAGCGTCTTGGCTTCAACGCCGAGATGTTGCAACACGCGCTGGACGATAAAATCGACCATGTCGTTCACGGCTTGAGGGCGATGATAAAACCCGGGGCTGGCCGGCAAGATGATGGCGCCGTTCTGCGATAAGGTCAACATATTCTGCAATTGGATAGTGCTGTATGGGGTTTCACGTGGAACCAGGATCAGCGGGCGGCGCTCTTTCAGCGCGACGTCGCCCATGCGCCCGATCAGGTTTTCCGACGTTCCCGACGCCAGGCGCCCCATCGTCCCCATGCTGCATGGCACGATGGCGACCGCGTTCAAATCATACGAACCGGAAGCGGGCGCCGCGCCAACGTGAGTGTGATGATGATAGATGATCCACTCGTAAAATTTGTCGTCGAATCCCTGGATATGCCCGGTTTCCAGGTCAATATCGACGCCCAGTTCGAGGCGGGCGACGTGTACAGTATTCGGAGAAATGGTCAAATGGACGGTAATTTGCCGCGCCGCGAGTTCTTCAAGCACGCGCAATCCAATAATCGTACCGCTTGCTCCAGTGATGGCCAATCCAACCTTCATTTTGCTTCCTTAGAGGACGGTGCAGACGTTCTGGACCGTTGATTTTTGTGATGATCGGGTAATTTTGTTCAAGTCAGTTTTAAAGATTGTATTTTTTAGTCCGATAATGCAACAGGGTAAGGACTATTATTTTCTCGATTTAGCTGCGGCGTGGTATGGAATCCGCAGCTTGAACGTTTTACAATGGTTATGAAACGATTTGAGCGCTATTTCGGTTGCTTATCAGGAGACGCTGCTCTGCTGGCGACAGCGGAAGGCGTTTATTTACAGGATAGATACGTGGAAGATTCAGACCATCAAGGCCCTTATTTTTTAATGCAGATCACAGCAATGCTGTGTTTGTATATCGCCGCCGTGAGCGTAATTGACGGCTTGTTTGGCTTATATTCGTATCTCGCGTTCTCGCTGGGGATGGCTGATCCCACGCAAAGCCCTGCCTGGCAAGAGACTTTTAATGAATTTCAAAATTATCCAGTACGAACATTGGGTTTTACCCTCTATAATATAATTGTTTGGAACACAGTAATCATTTGTGCAATTTGGATGCTGCGGCGCCGAATGTGGGCGTTGCACAATCTGCGGCGATTACTGAGTTTGGATATGATTGTTACCGTGCTTATTTTGTGTTGGCCCTTGGCGTTTGCGTTGTTTACTCAAACAGAGATTCAAGCCCGGCACATGACAAGCCCCGGTTTATTTATTTTTGTGAATGCATTACAAGTGGGCGCAATCATCGTTTTAGCGCACCCTCGCGTTCAAAAAGCGGTGGAACACAGCGCAGCGACGCGCCAATCTAAAGAGAAAAAGTGAATCTTTAAGCGTGCCGAGGGATCACGTTTTAGGGAGAACGAAACAGAGGTGGAATCATGCAAACGGCCGAACTCCAATTCGTGCTTCGCAATTGCTTTGCTATTGATGAAATGCGGCGCATACTGCGTACAGTTTCTCCCTCCGAGGACCCTTACGAGGCCGCCGTTGAGGCAATTCTGAACGAAGATGAAGACGGCCTGTCCGTCTTGGATGAACTAGACCGCGCGTCACTGAAACAACGGCGAAAAGTGCGCTCGATGTCAGCGAAAGAGTTGCGTAGCGGCGTCGCGTTTGAGTTTATGGAACGGGGACGCACACTGGCGCACACCGTATGGGCGTTGATGCGCGACGACCGAATCGCTGCGAAAACCATGGCTGATTCTCTGGTGCAGCAATTCGACGAACCCGAAGACGACCAATCCGATAGCGCCGAATCTGAGATGATTGACGTGCCGATCGCCGTCAGTGAACTCTTATCAGATATTACCGCGCCTGAAGAGCCCGAAATTGATTTAAGCCATCCACACCCCGAAGAACCAGAAGTTGAACCGGAGCCTGAGGTTCCTCAAAAAAACGCACAGGACATTCTTTCGGAAGAAGAAATTTCCCGCGAAGTCGATTCACTGATCGATTCGTTAAAAGATGACCCCTCATTAGAATTAATTGAAGAAGACGACGACGATGGTGACATTGTTTTAGATTCGTTTGATCTTGAAGATGATGAAACGGAAACCATCCTTGATGTTTCTGAAGAAGACGACGATTCCGAAGGCCTTTCGTTTAGCGATATTGATTTAGAAGCCTTAAATCAAGAAGTGGTCGATGAAATCACTCCAGAAGCAGAAGACGAAAGCGACCTCTCGTTTGATATTATGGGCGAAGCCGTTTCAGATGACGACGAAGATGATGATGTAATTCATACGCTTGAAGACGTCGATTCGCTGATCGCTTCGTTTCAAGAACACGAAATCAGTCAGGCTGACGATAGCGAGTTTGAAATTGACGCAACCGACAGCGATAGCCCGCTTGAATTTGATTCAAGCGTAAGCGTCGAACTAGGCGGCGTCCCGATTCCGTTAAGCGCGTTGCAGCAGGCGTGTGAGCGCGTTTTTCAAGAACCGGTCGAGTTGGTGATTGATGAAACGCTGACCCGCGACGATAAAATTGTTGTGGTCGGCAAGCAATGCGGCGTCCGCGTGTTGCAAGGGCCGAGCTGCGCCATTACAGCCCCGGATGAAGACTTTGTTCCTAGCGATGCTCCCGTGATTGTGTCTCCGGCGAGTTTACAATCCGCTCTGTCGACGATTCACGGCGAAAACATCGAGATTGTTCCTGATGCGCAGTTACTTTCGCGAGGCATCGTTGTGTTTGCGGGCCAGACCATTGGCATCGGCATGTACGAACACCCGCGCATGCAAGTGTTGGTCGATGAAGACGGCGCCGCCGCTGAACCAACCGCAACCAGTCAGGAAGCGGTCGAATTGCAAAACCGCATTCAGTTACTGGAAGAACGCCTGAGCGCATTGGAAGCAGCGCCTCCGGTCATGGCAGAGCCTGTCGCAGCAGCGCCGACGCCTATCTCCGAACCGGAAATCGAAACAGAGCCTGAACCGGCCCCCGAACCGGAACCGGAAGAAAGCCTTTCAAAAGAAACCATTTCGTTAGATGAAATAGAATCCGAAGAATTATCACCTGTCACCGAAGACATTGATGAAGACGATCTGATGGCCGCCATCGCCTTGCAAGGCGATGATGACGAAGATGATGACATCGGGTTATCCGACCTTGGCGAAATCGAAGAAGACGTCGCTGTAGACGCCGAAGAAGAACCGGAAGATGACGCGCTAGACCTAGGCGCCCTCGAAGACCTCGTCGATGGCGAAGGGGATGAAACTGACGCAGCACCGGAAGAAGAAACCGCTTCAGACGAAACCGAAGAAGAACTTGACCTCGACTCGCTCGATTTGGGCGAACTCGACTTAGACGCTGATGTCGAGGAAGAAAGCCCCGATGAAGCAACAACCGAAACCGCTGAAACGGAACCGACCGAAAGCGAAGAAGAAGATGTTAGTCTCGATGATCTAGGCGACTTAGACCTCGATTCTCTCGGCGACGATTCGCTGACAGATGATGCGCTGAGTGAACTCGGACTCGGTGAAGACAGTAAAGACGGCGAAGAAAGTCTTGAATTCGACGAATCAGAACTGGGCGATTTAGATCTCGACATGGGAGACGAAGACGGCGAGGGTGATGAAGAAGACGACAGCGCCATCGGCGATGCGCTTGATCTAGATGTATTGAGCGAACTCGACGAAGGCGGCGAAGACGACTTTACCCCGCATAAAGTGTTCAATGGAGAAAAGATTCTCTTACTGGGCGGAGAAAGCGACCACAGCGAAGACTACCAACGCATCGTTCAAGAAGTCGGCGGCGCCGCTGAGTGGCACGGCGAATTGAATGGAATGAGCCCTGAAGAAATTACCGAACTGGTCGACCAATGCGATTTGATACTCACCCTTTCAGGAGACGCGCTTTCTGACCCGGGCATCTTACAAGCAGTGAATTACGCCCAAGAGAATAACAAGCGTCTATTTGAACATCATTCCGCCAACCCGGTCAGCGTACAAAAACAACTGGTCAAATTGGTTGAAGACGGAAAAGTGTAAAGGAACCGCATCCGAACGGCTGCAGCGTTTTCATGCCGGTTTCAATTCATAAAAGAACCAAACCATAAGGGGACATAGCTTGCTATGTTCCCTTTTTTGTTTCATCAATGGAGAACAATTCGGCCTGATCGGGTAAGTGATTTGCATGAGGGATTTTGTCAAATTTCGCGACCAGTTGCAGTTTTCGGAGCTGCAACGGATCACCGATTCGCTGACAGCAGATGGAAAAATAGCGCTCGGATATTTCATAACCGATGAATTTGCGCCCCAACGCATTTGCAACTTTCGGCGTCGTTCCAGCGCCCATGTACGGGTCTAACACGGTATCGCCGCGATACGAATACAACGTAATTAACCGATAGGGAATCTCCTCAGGAAACGCGCATGGATGCACCGCTTGATTGGGCGGAATCGGCGCAATGTGCCAGACATTATTGGCGATGTCGCGTTTAAATACATCATCAATCTCAATCTGGTTGGCGGCCTGTTCCTCTTTGCTGCGATTGCGGTAGATGGGTTGCTCGCCGGGCTTGCGGAAAACCAAGATGCTTTCCGTCATGATGTTTGGGTAATAATAACCGGGGTATGGATGCTGAATGGTCACCCGCGCGCGCTTCACGCCGCCAGTGACTTTGTTCCAGGTGATATCCTGGTGGAACTCCCAACCAATTTGCTGAAGCCGCGAGGTTACGTCAGAGGGCACGGGATAATGTTTGCCTTCGTGTAAAACCGTGCCGATGATAATGGCACAGAACCCGCTGGGTTTTGTCACGCGCAATACCGCCTCGAAGGCGCCCTGCATTTCATCGAGGTAGCCTTCGTAAGGGCCTCCATCGCGGGTGCGATACCATTGCGACGGGTCTTTGGAATGCTGTTCGTAATCAATGGCGTTCCAGTAAGGCGGACTGGTTACGGTGAGCGCAATTTCATCCGGCGGCAATTCAGCCAGATGTTCGCAAGAGCAATGCAGCAAAGTCCCATTTTCAAAATGGCGTTCGTCCATACCGATTACGACTCGGTCTCGTCGCAAAGATATTCGTCGCCGGGGTCAAACGCCGGAACCGGCACGACAATCGTTTTGAAATCACCGTAGCCGCGATGCGGCGTCCCCGGGTTAATGAGCACGGTGACGCCGGGCGTCAGTTCAACGGCGTCATCGCCAATCTCCAATACGCCTTTGCCTTCGAGGATATGATAAATCTCAGTCGTATTTTTGTGGTAATGCCGTTTGGAATCCTGGATGTGGGTGATATGAAATCCTGCGACCGGGGTATCGTCGCGGGTAATGATTCGCGTCGCGCTGCCGCACGGACACGGCGTCGGGATGACATCGTCTTTATGGCGGGCGACGTAGCCCTTGGTTTTCACGTTCATGTCAATCTCCAGCACTTCATCATTGTCTTTGCAAGGAAGAATTAGCGACCAAAGCGTGGGGAGGGCGAACCTCCTGGTGAGCCGCGATAATAGAAAATGCCTCGAAACAAAGCGGCTCGTCGGGAGACTCGCCCTCCCCCCATCTTTGTGATGTTGCTGTATAGGCAATGACGTTTTTTTTGAGACTTCAACAGTAAGAATACCATGCGCCCGCACCAGATTGAATGCGCGCGCCTTGACCATTTACGCGATCTACTCATACGATTCGCGTTATGAAAAACGCACTGTCTCCCCTCTTAGCCGTTCTCGCAGCATTCGCCCTGGTCGGCGCCTGGAGCCTGCTTCCGCCGCAGGATGTCTTTATATCCGACTTGGAGGTTGAAGTCGTCAGTTGGTATTGGGCCGAACCCCAGCGGGACGCTTCGACCGACGGCAACAGCCTGATGATCGGTGAGCGGTGGTTTGCGCGCGGTTACGGCGTTCATGCCGCCACGGAATTGAAAGTGCCCGTCCCTTCAACAGCGAAGGCGTTTATCACGTACATCGGCATAGATGACGAGGTCGGCGAAGAAGTCCCGTCCAGCGTACAATTCATCATTATCGGCGACGGCGCGACCTTGTACGAAAGCCCCATGATGGTCGCGACTGATCCGCCGCGCCGCGTGTATCTCAATGTCGAAGGCATTGCCGAACTGCGTTTAATTGCGACCGACGGCGGCGACTCGCCCAACCACGACCACGCCGACTGGGCCAACGCCCGCTTTCTGTCAGACTAATTGGCTCAGTCACGCCCTTAAACACAAAAAAAGAGCGCAGCAGATGCTGCGCCCTTTAGTCATCAATTTGAATTCAGACATTACTTCAGTTCGTCTGGTGAGAGTTGAATCGTCGGAGAGGAACTCGCGTTAGGATCGGCTTTTGCCGCGTGGCGTTTTTTCCAATCGTCATCACTCATAACAGTTTCAACTTTGGCGTCTTTTTCCAGCGATTCGATATAGCTTTGCACATTCGCTTGCATTTCAGTATTTTTCAAATGCGCTGAGATTTGGGGTTTCACTTCATCAATCGGCGTGACGCCTTCTTCGCGCTTGCCATTGAGTTGAATCAGGTGATAGCCAAACTGAGTTTCGACGATCTGGCTCACTTCGCCTTCTTTCATGCCAAATGCGGATTCTTCAAACGGCTTCACCATTTGACCGCGGCCAAACCATCCCAAATCGCCGCCCTGAGGCGCGCTGGGGCATTTGGAAAACTCTTTTGCCGCATCGGCGAAGGCAATCTCATTCGATTCGATCTTCTTGCGAATGTCCGTCAATTGCTCTTTGGCTTTGGCCCGATCTTCGTCGGTGGCTTTTTCATCGGCCATCAGAAGAATGTGAGAGGCTTGCACCTGTTCGGGCGTTTGGAAATATTGCGAGTTGGAATCATAAAATTCTTTGCAGGCTTCGTCGGTCGGCTCTGCAGGCTCTTTAACTTCTGATTCCAGCACTTTTTGGTAAACCAGTTGTTGAGCGTAATCTTTGCGCAGTTCTTCTTCGGTGGCGCCGCGTTGCGCGAGCATCGCCTGGAAAGCGTCTTCGGTTTTGGCTTGTTCTTTAATACTATCGATAAACTCGTCGACTTCTTCTTGGGGCGCTTCAATCTTTAGTTCATTGGCTTTTTGTTCGAGCAGCGTCATTTGGGTTAATCGTTTCACGGATTCCTCGTAGAAAATCACATAGGCGTTCTGTTTCAGTTGCGGCGGAATTTGACCGCCTTTGGTCGTCATGAAACGATCAATTTCGTCCATGATTTCGGCTTCGGTAATGGCTTTGCCATTGACCTTGCAAACGTCAATATTTTCACGCGGCTGGGCCGCGTCTGCCTGGCTGTATCCAAACGGCATGGAAACAAGCGCCAGCAGTCCGCAGAATAGCAATGCGGCTGAATGGGTACGAACGAACATAATGATAAAACCCCTTTACCGGATTTCGCGGAATACAGTAAGCGCAAGAAAGAACAACCGGGGGAAAACTTAGGCCGGTGCAGATACTGCGCGGACAGTCCACGTGGATGGCAAGTTAATCGAACATTGGGCGCCCGTCAACTTGCTTTCAACATTGTATCATAAATGAATGCAGATGAAAAATGCAACGCAGGGTGAATGAAACCGCGCCCGGTGATATACTCCCTTCCATCTTAAATAGACAGTAATTGATAGGGTGGACTCGCGTTGTGTCATTGCGAGCGAAGCGAAGCAATCTCGTTTTACATTAAACTTAGGGATTGCCGCAGTCGCTAATGCTCCCTCGCAATTGACACGCAAGTCGGGTATTTCGCATGAGTGAAAAATCCTCCCGATGAACATTAATCAAAGCAGGATTATGGAAACCAAACAGTCTCAAACCAATATCCGGGTCGGACTCGGCGACCGCAGCTATACCATCACCGTCGAATCCGGCGTCATCGACCAAGTCGGCGAATACGCCAAATCACTCGGGTTTCACTCGCCGCTGGCGATCATCAGCGACGATACTGTCGCGCCCATCTACGGCGAACGCGTATTAAATTCGCTCAAAAATGCGGGCTTCGAGGCAGAATTGATCTACTTCCCCGCTGGCGAGACCCACAAACACCTCGAAACCGTCTCGTATCTCTATGACGAAATGGTGAACTTGCGCCCCGAACGCGACGGCGGCGTGATCGCGCTGGGCGGCGGCGTCGCGGGCGACATCGCGGGCTTCGTCGCGGCGACGTATCTGCGCGGGCTGCGCTTCATTCAGGTACCAACCACGCTTCTGGCGCAAGTTGACGCCAGCGTTGGCGGCAAGGTCGGCGTCGACCACGCAGGCGGAAAAAACCTGATCGGCGCCTTTCATCAGCCCCATGCGGTGTTGATTGATCCATTATCGCTGAAAACTCTCGACAAGCGCCAAATTCGCGCTGGACTGGCTGAGGTCATTAAACATGGCGTCATCGCCGACGCCGCGTTGTTCGCGCGCGTTGATGAAACGCTTGACGCTCTGCTTGACGTAGATGTCGATGCGTACGGCGAGATCATCCCCTGGAACTGCCGCATCAAAGCCCATGTGGTCGAACAAGATGAACGCGAAAGCGGCGTCCGCGCCATTTTGAATTTCGGCCATACCATCGGTCACGCTGTCGAAGCGCTGACCGGCTACGAAACCTATCTGCACGGCGAGGCCGTGGCAATTGGAATGCTTGCTGAATCGCTGCTTGGCGAAAAACTCGGAATCACGCCGCCCGAAGTTACTCAATCCATGCAACGCTTGATTGAACGAGCGGGGTTCCCAATGGAAAAGCCCAAAATCGACGCGGATGCGCTGATTGAATCCATGTTTCGCGATAAGAAAGTCAAAGCGGGCAAATTGCGCTTTATTTTTCCTGAAAGCATCGGTAAAGTAAGGATCGAATCAGTCGATGACCTTGAATTGATAAAACAAGTATGGGACTCATTTCGTTAAAAATAGACAGCCAACTTTAGCCTGAATTCTAGAAACTCGGTTGACACGCAACATTATATCGGCTGTAATACTCATGATCGGAGACTTTCGGATGTCCAGTCGTAGTCTCGTTTTAGTTGTATTTTCGTTTTGCTTGATTTCGGTTGAGGGATGCTTGACGACTCTGGTGCGGGTAGAAACCACGCCGCCTGGAGCGCAGGTGCATTATGACTACCAGCCCCAAGGCGTCACTCCAACCGAATTCGAGGTCGACTGGTACGGAAAACACCGGCTCACGCTCGACCATCCCGAATTTGGCCGCCGGGTCGAAGACGTCCACTTGAAAGCGCCAGCCTATCTGACGTTTCCCATGGATTTCTTTACCGCGATTTTGCCCTTCAAAGTCGTTGACCGGCATACCATCGAGATTGATCTGAGCGAAGATGCGACGTCCAATACGGAGGAGCCAGATCATGAATCAGAGGGGACGCAACAAAACAACCCGTAACCAGGAATCGGGCGGCGGCAATGCGCTGTTTACGTTGGGTTTGGTCAGCGTGATCGCACTGTTAATCGTCGGCTGGGTCATGCAAGGCGGTATGGAGTCACTCGCCGGCAAAGCCAAAGACCTAAGCAACATCACTCTGGGCGGCGCTCAAACCGCTGAAAATCCCAACGACCCAGAAGCGAAATTGACGGCGGCCCCGGTCAATGTAACGGCCCTCCAGCCTGCTGCACAAGAAAGTTCTCAGGCGGAACTCCGGGTCATCACCGAAAAATGGCAAACCAAACTCGAACAAGAACGCCAAGAATATCAGCGCCAGGTTGAGTCAATGAAAACCAATTACGAAAGCCAGATTAAAGACCTGGAAATGAAGATGAAGATTCTTCAACTCGAAAATAAATCGCTTCGGGGAAATTCATAAACATGCCTTACGTGTTTGGCGTTGACGGGGGCGGCTCCAATTGCCGTTCGATTCTTACCACTGACGACGGCAGAACGCTCCATGTCGGACGAGGCCCTTCGGTCAACTATCACGAAGTCGGCGCCGGACAAGCCACCCGCGTCATCAGCAAGTTATTCAAAGAAGCGCTCGAAGCGGCCCATGCCGGTCCCCGTGAATGTAAGGCCGCCTGCCTCGGTCTGGCAGGTTCAGCCCGGGAGCAAGACAAGTCAACCCTCTCTCCATTATTTGACAACATCTTCACCGAGACGCCTTATGTTTTAGTGAGCGACGCCGAAATCGCGCTCGCCAGCGGCGCCATGTCTGACAGCGGCATCCTGGTGATGGCCGGGACCGGCTCCATGGTGTTCGGCAAGAACGATCACGGTCAAACCGGGCGCGTCGGTGGATACGGCCCCGCCGTCTCAGATGACGGCAGCGGGTATCGCATCGCGATCGAAGCCATCCGCGCCCTGCTGCGCAGCCATGACGGCGTTGAAGGCGAAACGACGCTCGGCCCGGTCTTACTCAAACATCTCGAACTTAAAGGCATCGACGAACTGGTTGTATGGATCAACTCAGACCAGGCCACCCGGCGCCGCGTCGCAGAATTGGCGCCGCTGGTGATTCGCGCCGCCAATGAAGACGACCCCGCAGCGGACGCCATCCTCAATCAAGAAGCCGACACCCTGGCGCTGGGCGTGGACGCGTTGCATAAACGTTTAAACTTTAAAGAAAATGTGCAAGTGGTGATGGGCGGCGGATTGTTGTTACACAGTTCATATTACAACCAACTCTTACGCCGCAAGATCATGTATTTGATTCAAAGCGCCGCTGTCAACCCGCCCAAATTAGAACCGATTTTTGGCGCAGCGCTATACGCCTACTCGTTAGCAGGCATTGAAATCAATGATGATTTGTTGGATTCGATGCAGCGTTCTTATCGAGAATTGGTTAAGAAATTACCTCTTCAAACAGCCCCAGCCCCGAAGATCGAGCCGAAGGAACCACCCGTCGAATAGAAACACATTAAACCGTTGACGGAATGGGGATGATGGCTTCGATGGTTTCAGCAAACCCTTGTTGAAGATCGCCTTTGAGAAGGATATCTGACGCACCGCTTTGCAATAACGCGTCGCGCTCTTCGCTGGAAAGTTTCTTGCCGGTAATCACGACAATCTTGACGGAACGGCGCCAAAGTTGAGTACAATATTCAATGACGCGCTCGCCTTTGATATTCGGCATTAATAAATCCACAAAAAGAAAATCCGGTTTATGTTCCGTCAATTTCAACATGGCATGCATTCCGCTATAGGCTTTATCGACATGATAATGCCCCCGGTTTTCGAGAAAATCAGACAACACTTCCACCATGTACGGATCATCGTCAACAATTAAAACCGAACCGGCTTTCCCGGCTTCATAGGGTTTGGTTTCTGATTCAGGTTCGGTCGGTTGGGGCGCCGTTTTTTCTTCGACTTGCGCCGCAGGCTTTACCTGTTCTTTTTTGACCGGGATATTCAACCGAAATGTTGAACCTTCGCCGATTCGGCTTTCGAGTTCAACGCATATTTTAAGCAAGTCCGCCACGCGGCGGACAATCGCCAGTCCCAGCCCGGCGCCCTGACAGGGCCGCGCCACCATAGGCTCGGCTTGTTCAAACAAACAGAATATTTTCTCGCGTTTTGACTCGTCGATTCCCGAACCGGTATCCGCGACTTCGAGCGTGACATGTGTTTCCCTGGGATGTATTTTGAGTTGAATGGTCCCTTTTTGAGTGAATTTGACCGCGTTGGAAACCAGCTGGCGTATCATTTCTCCCAGTTTGGCGGGGTCGCTAATTACATAGACGTCGCGCCGGGGGTAGGCGGTGATAAACTCGACCCCCTTCTCTTCCGCCACTACCTGATAGTCGTCTAGCACGGCATCCACAATTTTTTTCAGGTCGGTCTCTTCATAAAAGACAGAAGCCGCGCCGGACTCTAAGCGGTTGAGTTCGAGCAGTTGATTGATAAGCGAAAGCAAGCGGGCGGCGTTTCGGTCGATGCGCTGAACGGCTTTGTGTTGCTTTTCATTCATATCGCCGTAGACGCCGTCATCCAGAAGCGAGTTGTAACCGATGATTGCATTCAATGGCGTACGCAACTCATGCGAGATCAGCGCAAGAAACTCGGTGCGCATACGCTCGGCTTCTTCGAGTTGCTGGGTGCGGGATTGCAGCGATTTCAAGGTTTCCTGGCAGCTGCGCATGTCTTCCACCAGCGCTTCCGCCTCAGACGCCTTGCCCGAGCGAATCAGTTGAATCAGATGTTGTAATCGGTCATCCATGAACGCGCCGCCGTCTCTTCAAGAGCCAATAGAATTCAAATGGCTTCTGTTTCATTATATCGAAGACGCTATCCGGCGCCAATTCAAGCGCTTTCTTTTGTTCAGTACCATTTTTCTTACATGCTCAATTCATTTACGACGGGCGGCGCAGCGCGATTCGCCCATACGCCGATAGGATTTCATTTTTCATGTTGTCGTGGGCGGGGTCGATTAAGCGCGGGTCTTTCTGGAACATGTCATGCGCCGTTTGATTGGCCGCCTGCAACAACTCGCCGTCGCGCATGGGGTCAGCCAGATGGAAGCGAATACGCCCGCTTTGCTTGGTGCCGAACGCCTCGCCGGGGCCGCGCAGTTTTAAGTCTTCTTCTGCAATACGAAACCCGTCGCGGGTTGCTTCCATCAGGCGCATGCGTTGTTCCGCGTAAGGCGACAAGCGTTCCGGCGTAATGAGGATACAGTATGATTTTTGCGTACCCCGCCCTACGCGCCCGCGCAATTGATGCAATTGCGCCAAGCCAAAACGCTCGGCGCCCAAAATCACCATAATGGTTGCGTTGGGCAGATCGACGCCGACCTCGATCACCGTGGTCGCGACAACGGCGTCGAGATCGCCCGCGCGGACTGCGTCCATCATCGCCTGTTTGTCCTGCGGCGAATGTCTGCCGTGCAACAACGCGATGCGGCGGTTGGTTAAATGCTTTTCCGTAATCGCCTCGAAGGCCTCTTCGGTTGAAGGCAAATCGGGTTGGGTTTCTGAGGGATCAATGATGGGGCACACAATATACGCTTGCTGACCCAGCGCGATCTTTTCATCCACGAAGCCCCATACCTTGCTTTCATTAATCCAGTGCGTCCAGCGCGTTCGTATTTCAGGGCGGTTGGGCGGCAAGGTCGCGATGGTCGAAATATCCATGTCGCCGTAAACCGTCAGCGACAGCGTTCGGGGAATCGGCGTCGCGGTCGCGGCCAATAAGTCGGGATGCTCGCCCTTTTTCACCAAACGCTCGCGTTGTTCCACGCCGAATTTATGCTGTTCATCCACAACGACCAACCCCAGACGGTCGAATTCAACGTCTTCCTGAAACAAGGCGTGGGTTCCAACCACCAATTGGGCGCCGCCGGTTTTCAACGCTTGTTGGACCGCGCGACGCTCAGCGGCTTTCATGCCGCCGGTAAGCACGACCGTTTGCAATTCAGGGATGGTCTTGGTGAATGCGCGGATCGAGGCCGCGTGTTGTTGCGCCAGCAGTTCCGTCGGCGCCATTAACGCCGCCTGACAGCCGCCCGCCGCCGCCAACACCATCGCATAAACCGAAACCACCGTCTTGCCTGAGCCCACGTCGCCTTGCAGCAAGCGGTTCATCGGCGCGGATTCCAGCATGTCCGTTTGAATTTCGCGGCAGACTTTCCGCTGTTCGTCCGTTAAGGCGAAGGGCAGGTTTTGGACAAAACGCGCAGGCCAGGCGCAAGGTTGTTTTATTTCGAGTTCAATCGCGTCAAGGTTTTCGGCAAAGGGCTCAGGGTTCGGCGCGGGATGAGAGATCCCGGTGAATTGTTTTAGTTTGCCTTGAACAAGCCGCAGCGAAAATTGGTGAAGAAATAATTCTTCAAACACCAAGCGGCGGCGGGCGTTCTCCCAAGGCGTGTTGATCTCGCCCTCAGGTAACAACGCTTCCGGTTCGTCATCGTCTGCATCCATCGTGTTAAATAACAACGACTCTTCCGGCAGGGCCGAATCAAGCGGCGCGCCCTCCCCCGCCTGCGGCGCGTGTAAAATGCGAAACGCTTCCATGCGCGACGGGAAGCCATGCTCTTGCAAAATCGCGCTGGGCATCCATTCCACAAGATACAAACTAAAACGCTCCATCGCCTTGCTCACAATTTTGCGTATCGCCCCTTGCGTCAATTTATCGCTGAGCGGATACAGCGGGAGGATATCGCCCGCTTCCTCTTCGGTTTCATCGCTGAGTACGACAAATTTCGGCGATGACATTTTCATAAAGGGCGCGCGGCCTTCGGCTTTTCCATGCAAACGCAGGCGCGTTCCCTGTTTAATTTGCTCAGATAAATACGACTGGTTAAACCAAACCACTTCTAATTCGCCGCTATCGTCTTTGACGGTCGCGTTCAAGATGTGGCGTACGCGGCTGCGTCCGCGCGGCATTCGGCTTTCAACATACGTCACCGTCGCGACCACCGTCGCGATGCCATTCGGCGGCAGACTGGCGATGTCCGTCACATGGACGAAATCTTCGTAACCGCGCGGCAAATGCCAAAACAGGTCGCGCACGGTATAGACGCCCATGTTCTCAAGCGCTTTTGCGCGGCCCGGCCCGACGCCGGGGCAAAACTGCACAGGGGTCTCAAGTCCCCGCTTCTCGTCGGGCGTAGGCTTTTGGCTATGGGCGGTCTGTTTTGAAGATGTTTTCACTTTTTTTTCATTTATGTCTAAAGTCTTCGGTTGCGAATACGATAACTCATAATGCACAGCGAATTAACGGTCTTACGACTACTGCACTCATACGGAAAATTTTCCCTTCTTGGTTCAAACCAATGGGGAACAATTTTCCTTTTTCTTTTTTAGCGCCTCTTTCCCAATTATGCAAACCGTTCACTTACCATTTAAAAATCAATAGGTTGCCATTTTTTCTTCCCAAATTGAATTTTGATCGCGCCATTGGCGCCGTGATTGCATTCTTATGGGATTCATTAGGTGTATTGGCGAGGCCGGAGCCGCCTCGAATGAAACCAAGGATGGTTGATATGGAACAGTTAGCAGCCCCCCAATTGTTGCCAATACAAACGGGGCTTATATCAGAATCGACGCCGAAACCGTCAAGCGATTCAAAAGACGGCGGCGTCTCATTTCATGATCTGTTTTCGGAATCGCTAAAAGCGACGTCCGCAAAACGCAATACAAAAGACGACTCGGATTCTCAACCGGTTCTCGCCATCGGCGATTTAAAAATCCCCCTCGAATCATTAAAAAAAGATAAAGACGGTCACTTCATCCTCTCTTTGGAAGACCTGAAAGAACTGCTCAGCGAAGCCCAAAAACAAGGCCTGATCGACGCAAAGCAAGCCAAAGCAATTGAAAAAGGCGAGACTTCGCTGGCGTCACTTCTCATTCAAGGTTCCGAAAATGGTGACCTGTTTACGCTGTCAGTACAGAACGGCAAGGGCGTATTAACCCCAGCGCCAAACCAAACGAACAACACAAACGCGAGCCTTCATGCGCTGCAAATTCAGTCTGCTTTAGAAAAAGCCGAAACAGAAACAGCAACGAAAACAAAAATCCAAACAGATCATACAACTACTTCTAAACAACAACCGCTCGCCGCTGAAGGCAAAGCCTTGTTGACAGGCAACGAAAAAACTGACGCCTTGTTAACTTCAAGCGAAAAAAATGTTGAGGCGGCGGTCACCCGTTTAAGCAAACGAGAAAATGAAAGCATTGAGTCTTTAAAAACGCGCTTAAACCAAACCGATTCAGCGCTATTGATGAGAAAAGAAGGCGAAATTCAATCGGGACGCGAAGCGTTAGATTCTAAAATTGAACAAAGCCGCCTCTCCCGCACGCCCGCTGATATCAAAAAAGAGTTGTTCCAGGGCGAGTTAAAAAATCAACGCAACGCACCGTCTGAAATCACAGGAAAGCAATCACAATCGACGGTAGATGCGAAAACAAAAACCAATGCAGAGACAATCGCCAAGCCGGTTATCAATGCGGAAGTAAAACTGGCGTCCAACGACAATACCCATTACGACTTGCGTGACACCAGCAAAGGCGTGCTGAATGACGCCGCGTTACGCATATTGCTAGATAAATCTGAGCCAAAACAAGAGACGAAACTTGAACCCAAAGCCAGCCAAGTATTGAAAGACGCCCAAGTCGTCAAAGTCGATGCGCAAGCCAAGCAACATAGCGACGCTTCGAACGGTCAGGCGCAACAAGATAAATCATCTAAAAAAGAAAATGGTTCGTTTAAACAAGCAGCCAAGGCGGAACTCGACAAAGGCGCTTTACAGGCGATGTCCGACAAGCCCACTGCGGCGCCAAAAGCCAGCAGCGCCTCACAGGCTGAAAGCAACGCCCGCGTTGAACAGTCCAACATGACGCAAACCGCCGCGCAGAGCCGCCCGGTCGAAACCCAAGCGCCGGTGAAGTCGGCCAGCCCAACCACTAGCGCGTTCCAAGACCGCGTCGACAAAGTCCAACAAGCCGCGAACCAACAAATCGTGCGCGGCGTCAAAGGGGCCATCAGCGCTGAGCGCAGCGACGTCACCATTCGCCTGACCCCTCAATCGCTGGGCCGCGTTTCGGTGCAACTGGTGATGGACCATGGACATTTGACCGCCAACTTGAGTGCGCAAAAAGAAGCGACTCAGGCCATGTTAGAAAAGAACATCCACTTATTGAAATCAGCCTTAGACGACAACAACATCAAAGTAGAACGTATCAATATTATCCGCGAACCGGGCGATGCGCGTCAGCAAAGCGATCAACAACGCGAACGCTCACAAGAAGAACGCAGCGCGCAACAAAAAGGATCGCAAGACAATCCACAATCCGGCAGCAAACGCAATCCAAACGGGCAGCGCTGGAACTGGAACGAATACTGGAACACTTGGAACAACTGGCGTCAAACCACATAGAGGGCGCTTACAAGCGATAAAGGGAAACGAACATGGTTATCGAAGCCGCATCATCAGTCAATAGCAGTTCCGCCGCGAACGGGCTTACAAGTTCCATCGGCTCTGACATTGTCAACCGCGACGATTTTTTATCGCTGCTGGTTGCTCAATTGCAGCACCAGGACCCGTTAAACCCGATGGAGAACCAGGAGTTCGTCTCTGAATTGGCCGTCTTTAGCGAGCTGGAACAATCGACCAATCAAACCAGTTTGCTCGAACAACTGGTGGCATCGCAAACGGGCGACGCCACCACTCAAGCGCTTTCGATGATCGGCAAAGAGGCGGCGGTGCAATCCGATTACATCTATCACTCACCCGGCAATGAATTGGAATTTATCTTTGAAACGCCCGGCGCGGGAACCTATACCGTTGAAGCAATCACTGAAACGGGACGCGTTGTGTTTACGGACCTGGTTTCGGTTGATGGGGCCGGACAGCATGATTACACCTTCGATGGAACCAACACCAGCGGCGACCAACTCGCAGGCGGCGTGTATCAAATTCAAATCGGCGCATCGACCGGTACAGATGGAACCACCACCGCTCTGCCCAGTTATCTGCGCGGTGAAATTGAAGGCGTGAATTTTGTCGACGGTACGCCCGTCTTGATGATAAACGGACAACCAGTCGAGATGGGCAACGTGTACGCCGTATTCTCGCCAGAACCCAGTAACGGATAAAAAAGGCATTTACGCGCGAGGGTTCGCTCTTTCGCGAATTTATATTGAATTTATTTCGTTTGGCAATCGCCAAACCACTGTGCAGCCAGACGGTCCAGGATGGACCGGCAAGTCGTAGACCAAAGACATGGAGGTCTTGAATCATGACCGTACGTTCGCTATTTGTTGGGCTTACCGGCCTTAACGCACAAAGCCGAAATATTGACGTAATCGGCAATAACATCACCAACGTCAACACCGTCGGGTTTCGCGGCAGCCGCGTCGCCTTCGACGATATCTTCTACAACACCATGTTCTCGGGCGCAGGCGCCACTGGCAACCGGGGCGGCATCAACCCGCGTCAAACCGGGCTTGGCGTCAAAGTCGGCAGCGTCGACACCATCTTTACGCAAGGCAGCACTCAAACTACCGGGCGCTTGCTCGATATGGCGATTGAAGGCCGAGGGTTCTTCGTCTTGCGCAACGGCTCCGGGCAAGAATTTCTGACCCGCGCCGGAAACTTCTCGATTGACAACGAAGGTTTCATCGTCGATCCAGGAACAGGCCTTCGTCTCATCGGACGCTCGTCGGACGAAAACGGTCAGTTGCAAACAACCGAAGCGCCCGGCGAATTAAACATTGATTTCGACCGCAAGTCGCTGGCGAAGCAAACCGAAAACGTGATCGCGTCCGGCAACTTCGACAAACGCATTGGCGACCCCAATGAAGACATCGACATTCAACTCGCACAAAAAACAACAAACTTACAAGGGTTGTTCGATAACGTCGGTCAACCATTCGGGCTTATCAACGGCGATACCATTCGCTTTGAAACCGGTTTTCTTGAATTGGGTTCCCCGCCGAATGATGTAGACGGCCCGGTCAATCTGACTCAACAAGACATCGGCTTCGGCGACGGCGTTTTGATGAGCGTCACCAGCACCACAACAATCGAAGACGTCGAAACCGCATTAAATGACTATTTTGAAACCGTGATGCGTGATATCGATCCGACCAAGTCCGCTGATATCAAAGTAACGTACGACACCGGTTCGGGTTCGTTCATCTTTAATAATTTCGGCAACAATACTCTAGCGGGAATCCGTATGGGCGTCGGCGAACGTCTGAGCCAAAACGAACCGCCGGAAGACGCTAACCGCGCCGTCGGCAATTTGTTTATTAACTCTTTCGATTCTGACAATCCTGATTACACCAAAACGCTAAACGTGCAAGCGGGCGAAACCATTCAAACCAATTCGATCCGCAAGGCCGATCAAACCACTTCTCTTGACGTGTTTGACTCGCAAGGCGCCTCACACACCATTAATGTGGGTCTCGCCGCTGATACCGCAAACCCGCCCGCAGAGTCGTTGACTCAAGTCGGTCAACTGCGCGATTCAAACGGACAGTTTATGTTTGAAGGCGGTGTGGTTCCGCCCAAGGTTGTGTATAGCGACCCGATCATTGATTCGGCCACGAACACAGCCGTGTTTACCGCGAGCCAGGTCAGTAACATGGTCGCCACTCAGGGCATCTATAGTTTTAATGACGCCAATGACAACCTCATTGCCCTACGCCTGACCGACGGCGCCATCTCGTTCAACGGCGGCGCGTTTAATGTTCCAATCGGCGCGGACGGCGCGGTCAGCGCCGAATTTTCCGCAGCAGGCATCGACGTGACCGGCGATTCATTCCTCAACATTACCAGCACCGGCAATGCAGGCGGCGGTTTGTTGGGCGACGCAGGTTTTTCTGAAACCACAACCACAGAAGATATCCGAAACAATATTGAAGAACGCATTAATTCCGCCATCCGCCAGGTTGCGGCGAATATCGACCAACTGGACCCATTGACCACAGGCTTCACAGGCGGCATTCCAGCGAATCTGGCCATCCCGGCGAATATCCCGCAGATCACGGTTTCGTTGACAAGCGAAGGTTCGTTTGCATTCAATAGTGAAGACGGCAGTTTAGGCGCTTCGGCCTCGACCGACCCGACCATCACAGCAAACTTGATCGCAGCGGCGGGCGGCGCGGAACAGATGGGCCTCGTGCTTGATCTCGCCGCCGAGACCCGGACGGTGCGGGTTAGCACCATCGACCGTCGCGGCACCTTAGCAGACGCCACCGACGATATCGCAGACGGTAAAGTGGATGCCGATTTCACCGACGGCGGCGGCATCACAGGATTTATCGCCAATGCAAATCCATTTGCCACCAACCTGCAAGATGCGTTCACCATTGGAAACACCGACTACGAAGGCAACTTTGATGCGACGGGCGATCCCTCCGCCACGCCTCCAACAGGAATTGACGACTCAGGCGTTCAACTGGTCGCGTTAAGTTCGGGCGTACTCGCAACCAACGACGCCTTAACGACTGAGAGTTTTGACGGTTTCCAGGCATTTGACCCTGAAGTCACAGCATTCAGCGCTATCTTCAATCAACGCGGATACGGCGTTGCAGCCGATTTTGACGGAACAACCGGCGTTGACCGTACATCCGGCGTCCCCGTGGGCATCGTCGCCCGTGGGACCGACACCACCGCGTTTGAAACCAACACGCTCTTAAAAGACGGCTTAACGCGCAGCACCGTCAACTTCCAAGCCGTCGTCCCCAGCGACAACCGTACGCTGCCCACGCAAACCATCGGCGAATTGATCTTTGACCCCAGCGGACGTTTTGACACGTACGGCGACACTGACTTAACGCCGAACATTACCTTCGACCCAGACAACTCCGATCCAGCCAATGGCGGCGTCGATCCCATCGCGTTCCGGCTGGACCTGAGCGGCATCACATATTTCAGCGCCAATTCAACCGCACAGTTACAAAGCCAAGATGGGCGCCCGGTGGGCAATCTTGATAACGTGAGTATTGCTGGCAACGGCGAGGTGATCGGCGTCTTTACCAACGGTGATTCACAAACATTGGGGCAAATTCTATTGGCTGACGTCACCAACGACGGCGGTTTGATTCAAGAAGGCGCAACCTTGTTTACCGTGGGGCCAAACTCAGGCGAGCGAGTCTTTATCGAGCCGGAAATTGAGGGAGGCGTCATCAATTCCGGCGCATTGGAACTCTCAAACGTCGACTTGGCGGAAGAATTCACCAACCTGATCGTTGCGCAGCGAGGCTACTCAGCCGCCAGCCGAATCATTACAACCGGCGACCAGATTCTTCAGGAAACCTTGCGACTGAAACAATAAGTTAGAGTGAAATAGAAACAAGCAGAAACGGGAGGGTCTTCGAGGCCCTCCTTTTTTTTGGGCGATCTTCTTCCTAAAATCGGAGACAGATTGTAGTAAGATTGCCGCAAGGCGGGTATAGTGAGAAGATGACGCGCTTGATGGCCTCATCTTCTGAGAAAAATTCTTTGAATTCTTATTCAATTCGCGCAAATTAAGACCGATAATACTTAATTGAATGTAACATTCGATTTATCAAATAGATGGTAACCTCAAATTCAGGAGAAGCCAAACGGCGGCCCAATGGTATTAGATCCCATTGATTCCGAGCGCGTACAACGGATTCGCAACAATTTGGAAATTGAATTTTCCAAGCCGATTACGCACAAAGAGATCCAAGCGGCCATCCCCGGTGTTCCCGTCAGGAGTAATGCCTTGATCGAAGTTACGAAATTGAATGACAAAAAGTTTGGCATAAACTCTGAGTTGATTGAAACAATCGAAGAAACGCCTGACACTGTCATCACCATGGCGACCGGACGTAAATATATCGTAAAAGAATCGTTGGAAGAAATTGGACAGCTTTGCGTCGAATATAAACGAAAAATTTTCCATCCAGGAGAGTAACCGATGGATTTATCAACAGTAGTAGGAATGGTGTTGTGCCTGGGGCTGATTGCGGCGTCAATGATCGCTGGTGGTTCGCCCGGAGCGTTTATTGATATTCCTTCAGCATTGACAGTTATCGGCGGCACCTTCGCCCTTACGCTGGTGAATTTCCCCATCCCTACCGTGTTGGGCATGGGCGGCGTTGTGAAGAATGCGTTTTTTTTCAAACAACTCTCCCCACTCGACACCGTCAGCACCCTGGTTAGTTTTGCTGAACGCGCCCGCCGCGAAGGCATCCTGGCGCTCGAAGGCTCAATGGACGAAATCGAAGACGATTTTATCGGGACCGGCCTACGCCTGGCGGTCGATGGCGTTGAACCGGAATTAATTAAAGACATTCTGCAAACAGAACTCGCGTTTATTGAAGACCGTCACCGTGGAGGCCGTGAAATTCTCGACTTTATGGGGTCGATTGCCCCTGCGATGGGCATGATTGGAACGCTAATGGGGCTTGTGCAGATGTTGAAAAATCTTGCCGATCCAAACGCCATTGGCCCTTCGATGGCGCTGGCGCTGTTGACGACCATGTACGGCGCGGTCATCGCCAACGTATTCGCAATCCCTGTTTCGGGTAAACTAAAAGTACGCTCTGCGGACGAGATTCTACTTAAAGAAGTCGCCATCGAAGGCATCATGTCGATTCAAGCCGGCGACAACCCGCGAATTTTAGAGCAGAAATTGCTGGCGTTTTTGGCGCCGAGTATGCGCCCGCCGCGTGAAGATTAAGTAAAATGATGATGGTATTTTTCATTCGAGCAAAATTTAGGACTGCTGATTGAAAGTGAAACCTATTCTGAACAGCGAGCGGTAGCCAAGAGATAATATGGCAGGAAGAAAACCGGAAGAAAAAAAAGGCGGCGCTCCTGAGTGGATGTGTACATTCAGCGACATGATGTCGTTGTTGCTGTGCTTTTTTGTGCTTCTGTTCTCTCTTTCCACCATTGAAAAAAAGAAACTGATCCAAGCGTCGGGGTCCTTGAAAGGTGCGTTTGGAGGCATGCCCGCGCCGTATGTGGTTCCGCCCATTCCCGATAAAAAAACGCAGCCGGAGATGTCGCGCCCCGCCCAGCCTGTGCGCAAGCAGTTTTACGGCAAAGAAGAAATCACCCGCGAAGAAGCGCGAAAGGTCAAATCAAAAAACCTGGACCACATGATTCAAGTGACGGGCACGGAACAAGGCATCACCTTTCGCCTGTCGGGAGACTTTTCGTTCGCGCAAGGCAATTCGGAGTTGCTATCGGAAGGGATTTTAGCGTTACAATTTATTGCAGACGAAATCAGCCAGTTTCCGAATAACCCCATTAAAGTCGACGGGCACACCGACAACACAAAACGTCGCAGCGATCCTGACTACAACTGGCGGCTGGCGGCGGACCGCGCCTATACCGTCCTCGAATTTCTGGTCAACACTGGCAGCGAGCGAAACCGGGTGGATAAACGCCGATTTTCGTATGAATCATTCTCCGATACAAAACCGCTGCCCGACGTCGACCCCAATCAGGCGATTGGTCGTTCGCTGAACCGCCGCGTTGAAATTACATTAATTCAAACGGACCAAGGCTTCGGCACCACCTTTGAAGATACAAGCGAAAAGAATCCAAGAACACCGTTAATCAGCCCTGCGCTGATTCAAGAACCCGAAGCAACCGAAGAGAGTTAAGATGGCGGGCAGAAAACCAGAAGAGAAAAAAGGCGGCGCACCGGAATGGATGTGCACCTTCAGCGACATGATGTCGTTGTTGTTGTGCTTCTTTGTGTTGTTATTTTCTCTATCCACCATGGAAAAAGTCAAATTCGTCCAAGCCATTTCCTCGATCCAAGGGGCGTTAGGGCGAATTCCCAATATGTACAATATGTCCTTCGTCCCCTCCACTTCGACTGCGCCGCAAAAAGTGGAACCCGTCCAACGCACCCGCGACGTTGAACGCGCAAAAGAAGCCATCGCGGAGCGCGCGCGCTCGATTCTCGTCGCCGACGAAGCGTCGAAAGAAGTCATCGTCGAAGGCGTAAAAGAGGGCGTACGTTTTTCCATCACCGGGCGCGTATTGTATGACCAGGGCTTTGCCGTCTTGTCTCCAGAAGGCCAAAAAGTTCTAAAAACATTGGCGAACGATATCCTTAATGATTTTCCTAAACTGCGGATCAGCGTTGAAGGCCATACCGATGACACCATGGTTCCGCCGGAATTGCCGTTTCAAGACAACTGGCGGCTGGCGGAAGCGCGCGCCTATGGCGCCATGTTATTTTTACGCGACCAATGCAACGTCGCAGAAGAACGATTAAGTTTTCAATCCTGCGGGATGGACCGCCCGCGCTTTCCAAACGATTCGCCGGAGAACCGCGCCTTAAACCGCCGCGTTGAGATCGTATTGTTGCAAGGACAATCGTCTGAGAATATCACCGGCGTCCTGGAAGGCAGCAGCGACTCTAAAGTAAGCCCGGATGAGCGCGAATTCGTCCCGCTGCTCGAAGAAGAGTGACCCGCCGTTTTGAATCTCATCGTAGCCAGAATCAGGGGAGCCGCGCATTTTGAACCAGACGTATTTTGAATCCAATTTATCCCTACTTGAACGACAAGACCCTGAATTGGCAGCGCATTTGCGTCAATTGCCGATGGAGGACCTTCCGGTTCAAGTCTCCATCTCAAAAACAAAAACCGTTGCCGCTCAATGGCAAGCGCAAGACGGCGGTCGTCCCATCCCGCTCTGTAGTGAATATGACCCGGTGCGCGAAGCAACGCGCTGGGCGGAATCTATCGCGTTTCAAAACCCCACAAACGTGATCGTGATGGGCTGCGGCCTTGGTTTTCATCTGTTAGCGTTATTAAAACAAAGCGATCAAGACATCCGTTTTTTATTCATCATTGAGCGCGACCCGCGCATTCTCAAACTCGCAATGACAGCGATGGATTTGCGGCCTCTGTTCATGCGCAACGGCGTTCAATGGATTGTCGGCGCTGAACCCAAAGAGATTCCCGAACTCATCGGCGAAAAGCGGACGGACATTATTCTGCACAATTGCAAAATACTAAACCATGATCCTTCGTTGCGCATTTTTAGCGACTACTACAAAGAAACGCGTCAACAAATTCTTGATGCGCTGACGCATGACGAGATCAACCTTCGTACGACGTTTGAGAGCCAGGGCCGCAACCAATTCAACATTTTAATGAACCTTCCTGCGATGGTGCGCGGGTATGCCCTGCCCCCGCTGCAAGGTTTGTTGAAGGGCTACCCGGCGGTGGTTTCAGCAGCGGGGCCGTCTCTAGACAATAATGTGCGGCTGCTCAAAGAACTCAATGACCGGGCGGCGCTGTTGATTGTCGACACGGCCCAATCCACCTTCAAACAACTGGGCGTTGAACCCGACGCCGTGATTACCGGCGACCCAACGCCGCTAAATTTCAGCCATTTTGAAACCATCGGTTCGCTGGGAAACGCATTTTTGGGCTTCCACCCGGAAGCGAACCATCAGATCACGCGCAAATTTCTCCATCACCCCTATTTGCTGCCGTTGTATGACGGTGAGTCTGCGTTAATCAGCCATATTTTCAACTTGGATGAAGACGGCGTGTATTGCGAACGTGAAATGAACGTCGGCCACATCGCGCTCAATGTTGCTTTATTACTGGGATGCGACCCCATCATATTGGTTGGCTTTGATTATGCGTTTCCCAAACGCGGCGGCACAACCCACGCCGCCCAAGCCGCCGTCTCACGCCGGATCGACGCCATGCAAACGGACGGCACCATCAACATCGGCGGCAAAGAAGGCAAAGCGCCGGAAGAATCGGGCAAGATGATGCTGGTACCCGGCTATGACGGCGACCCGGTCCCGACAACGGTCCCGTTTCAGCAATACATTCACGCATTGGAAAAAGCCATCGGAGAATGCGACGCAACCATCATCGACGCCACCGAAGGCGGCGCAAAATTTGAAGGCGCCGTCCAAATGACATTGCAAGACGCCCTGAATAAATACGCCCTCCAACCGGGCGTTTCAAACCACTGGGCCTCGTACCGCGCCAATAAGCCGTCCATCTCCATCCAAGACGCGCTGGCGCGCAGCAACGAATGTCTGAATGCACTCAAACAAGCGCAACAACAAAACAAACAACTCGATGAACAACTACGCCAATGGACGGGCCTGCTGCAACAGCCGCAACTAGACAGCGCTCTCGTTGAAAACGAATGGAATTCATTCGACAAGCGTTGGATCGAAATGGTGGAGCCAGAAATTTTTAACGCCAGCCTGGGCAATGCGGTACAATACTTATACTTCCGCCGACAGCGTCACGTCCGCCCGGCGGATCCATCACCCAAAGCCTTTTTGCGCTGTATGCACGACAAATATACTGGCATCATCGAAGAAATGACCGGACTCTTAGACCATTTCATTCATTGCTTTGAATTGTCCATGCAGTTGTTGCAACAAAGCGCCCAAGGAGAGTAAGCGTGCGAATCGGTATTGTTTGTTATCCATCCATCGGCGGCAGCGGGATTGTCGCCACCGACTTAGGCAAGTCACTCGCCCGCATGGGGCATGAAATTCATTTCTTCAGTTACGACGTGCCTCACAAATTAGAAGGCGCAACCGAGAAATTTCACTTTCATCACGTCGACATCCCGTTTTATCCGTTATTTCGATTTCCGCCTTATACCCTGGCGCTGGCGACGAGCATCTACGAAGCGAACGCCGTCGCGCCGTTGGATATCCTGCACGTCCATTACGCCGTGCCTCACTCCACTTCGGCGCTATTGGCCAAGCAGATGATCTGCTCGAAAAGAAACGAAAAATTAAAAGTCATCACCACACTGCACGGCACCGACACCGACCTGGTCGGGCAGATGCCGCAATACAAACCGGCGGTTGAATACAGCCTCAATTGGAGCGACGCCGTTACCGCCGTCAGCCGTTATCTCAAAGATATGACCGAACGCCAATTTGAAATTCATAAACCCATTCATGTCATTTATAACCCAATCGACTCCGCCTTGTTTTCTCCGTCCCCAGAAGAAGACCGGGCGCAACGATCCGAGAAGCGAATTATCCACATCAGCAACTTTCGCCCCGTCAAACGGGTGATCGACGTTATCAAGACGTTTGATTTGATCTCGAACGTCATTCAGGCGCGGCTGGTGTTAGTTGGAGACGGCCCCGACCGCTCTGAAGCGGAGATGCTAGTGGCGCAACTGGGGCTTGTGGATAAAGTAGAGTTCGCCGGGCCGCAGCAGGATGTGGTTGAATCCTTGCGTAACGCCGACCTGTTGCTCTCGACCTCTGAGACTGAATCGTTTGGTCTCACCATTGCGGAAGCGATGTCATGTGAAGTGCCCGTGGTCGCGACCAGCGTCGGCGGCGTTCCCGAAGTCATCAAGCACGGCGTCACCGGGTTTCTGGCGCCGTTGGGCGATATTCAATGCTTGGCGGAGAGCGCCATCGAAATTTTGCGCTGCCCCAAACGCTTCGCCGCTATCGGCAAAGCCGGGCGCCAGCGTATTCTGGAACACTTCGAAATGGAAAAAATTACCAAGCAGTATGTTGATTTATACAATGAGGTGCTCAATAGCGACGACCCCAATTGTCCAACACTGTCACCAGCAAAAACCGAAGCGGACGATCAGCCAATTTAGCAAATTTCTTCATGCAAGACTTCCATGCCCGCGAGGAGAAAATACACCACATTCTCTTCGACCTCGGGCGTGTAGCTGATGCGCTTTTTGGCGTCAACCGACGTATGAAACGCCAGCCCTTCGTTGCCGATGCCGATGCCGACCATGCGCGATAGCGTATCCGCAACATGTACCAGATCGAGAATGCGCTGATGGGGGCCTTCATACTGATCGGGACGATGGTGATATTTGGCGACATCAATCATGGCTTGAATCCCGCTCCAGTTTGAGACGCATTCCGCCCCCACCTCGCCATGATCGCACCCCAGTCGCTTGCGCTCGGCTTCATCAATGGAGATCACTTCTTCAGCGGCAAGTTCGACGGTTGTGTTGAAATCAATGCCGAGGTTCCTCACTAAAACAGCCAAGCCCACGTCATGCATGAGTCCAGACAGAAATAGAAAACGGGGCGCTTGGCATTTACATTCCTTCGCTAATAAGAGCGCGCAAAACGCCGTCGCGAGAGAATGGAGATAGAGGTCGCTTAGGACATCGTTGTCTTCGTCAGGCATCAGCATCGGTTGCAACGCGCCTGCGAGCGCCCACTCCAGGCACTCGTAAGGCGAATACGCTTCCATCACAGAGAGAAGCGACTGCCCGTCGGCGTCTCCAGCGGGTTGCAACGCTCGCGCCACCCGCAACGCATATTGATGCGCTAGCGAATTGGCTTCGATTTCATGAACCACTTCGCCGGGATCGACTTGCGGCATTTGCAGCAGCGACAACAATCGGCTCGCGCTTGACGTCATGTCAGGAATACGATGGTTGGAGTTTGAGAAGTCTAAGTTGAGATTCATATTTCGTATTCTTCCCCCCGGGAACGTATTTTAGTAACGCCCGTTTTCAAATCGAGATAAAGCGATCGCGGCTTGGCGCCGCCGCAATCATCGCCGCGAGCGACAAAACGGCGATGCTGCAATACTGCACAAATCATCTCGTAATTTTTTTTGCCAATCTGAAAATGGCCTTGTTTATCTAAGAAGTTGCCTGCGCCGGCAAGTTTAATGATAAGCCTTTGCGGGTTTGCGCCTAAACGCACAACGGCCTGAATCAAAGACTCAAAACCGCTGTCAACAAACATGCCGGGTTTGGCCTGAGCGCGGGCGGGGTTGTGAGATGAATCGGGCAGCAGCGCATGCAGCATCCCGCCGACTTTCGCTTCCATATCAAACACGGTAACCCCGAGACATGACCCCAAAGAATGCGTAACAATGGTTCCCTCAAAAGCGCGTACGGCCTTTAAATCTGAGATACCAACGACATATTGCTTCTTCGCGTCGGGAAACATCGAGGTTTGGTTCAAGGCTTGAGTCATTCAATTCATCTCATTCCATAATAAGTAGTTAAACTATAATCGTACCTCCATCGCGCCAATATACAATCCAGTAAAAAAGAGAATGCCCAAAACCTCATACATCTTGATTCTTGTCACGTTTCGCAGCACTCTTTCCCTTTACAAATCGATCATAGATGATTTCGGAGGAACCGATGAAGACCTACAAGATCGGCGTTATGGGCGGCGACGGCACAGGGCCGGAAGTCATTCAAGAAGGCGTCAAGATTCTCAATGTGTTGCAAGAAAAAGCAGGTTTTAAACTCGAATACACGGATTTTGATTTCGGCGGCGACCGTTATATTAAAACAGGCGAAGTCTTGCCCGAAAGCGCCTGCGCCGACCTCGCGCAGAATGACGCCATCTATTTAGGCGCCATTGGCCACCCGGACGTCAAACCCGGCATTCTCGAAAAAGGCATCTTATTAAAAGTCCGGTTTGAACTCGACCAATATATCAATTTACGTCCCGTCAAACTTTACCCCGGCGTTTGGACGCCAATTAAAGACAAAGGGCCGGAAGAAATTGATTTCGTCGTCATTCGCGAAAACAGCGGCGGCATCTACACCGGCGGCGGCGGAATCATTAAAAAAAACACGCCGAACGAAGTCGCGATTCAGGAAATGGTCTATACGCGTTTTGAAGTGGACCGCTGCTTGAAATACGCCTTCGATTACACCCGCAAACGCAACAAAAATAAAACTCTCACTCTTTGTGGAAAAACCAACGTATTGACCTACGTCTTTGACCTGTGGGAACGCGCATTTCTCGAAATGGGTGAGAAAGAGTATTCCGATCTTAAATGCGATTACGCTCACATTGACGCCACCACCATGTGGATGGTCAAAAACCCCGAATGGTTTGACGTCATCGTCACCAGTAACATGTTCGGCGACATCATCACCGACCTGGGCGCGATGGTTCAGGGCGGCATGGGCGTTGCGGCGGGCGGAAACATTAATCCCGACGAAGGCGGTTGCTCGATGTTTGAACCGATTGGCGGTTCCGCGCCGAAATATACCGGCCAAAACGTCATCAATCCCATCGCCTGCATCGCGGCGGGCCAGATGATGCTCGAACACTTGGGCGAAGACAAAGCGGCGAAAATGCTCGATACCGCCATCAGCCAGTTTCTGGGCAGCGGCGTTTTGCCGGGCCTGAGCGTCAGCGACATCAAAAAAGCGGGCATGTCAACAACGAAAATCGGCGACGCCATCGCCCAACTCGTTCAAGATATGTAGATTGGATTCTCCAAAAATTGCTTAGGTGGGTACGCCTATCTTCGCTTCCGTGCATTGGTTGATTAAATCAGGGGAGGGCGAACCTCCTGGTGAGCCGCGATAAAAGAAAACATTTCGATACGATGCGGCTCGTCGGGAGACTCGCCCTCCCATAATAAATATCAAAGGAAAATAAGATAAAACCCGCCGTTTCTAAGGGCAAAAAGATTGCTTGGTGGGCAGTTTGCCTGAGATGATTACCACTAGAAAAACCCGAAAGCGTCTTGGGGAATCCTCAAGGCGCTTCTTTTGTCACGCTGGAATGAATTATCACAAAATATTGTTTGTTTCACGTAATCCTTGCCTTTTTACTGGCTGGATTTTACCCTATAAGGGTTTGGAATTTCTATCTGATATCAACAAAGGTGATTGGGAATGAACCGTTTACTGCCGATTTTACTGATTTGCTGCGCGTTGTTTGCCTTGAATTCAACATGGTCAGACACGATGACTGATTCTAATGTACTGATTGCTCAGGCTGAAACCAATGAACATTCAGAAGGTGAACATGCCGAGGGAGAGCAAGAAGAAGTCGCTGACCACGCCGCCGAAGGTGAAGACCACGGCGAAGGCCATGATGGCGCGGCAGGCGACGACCACGCCGCTGTCGCTGGAGCGCACAGCGATGGACATGGCGGCGGACACGGCCCCAATTTAGGTTCTGATCTTCCCTTGTGGACGTGCATCCCGTTCCTCGGCATCTTATTATCAATCGCTTTGTTTCCACTATTCGCTCCTCATTTCTGGCACCATCATTTCGCCAAAATTTCAGCCTTCTGGGCGCTGTTGTTAGCCGTTCCGTTTTTATTCGCGTTTCAAGGCGCAGCAGTGTATGAGATTTTGCACATTTATATTCTGGACTACATCCCGTTCATTATTCTTCTCTGGGCGCTGTACACCATTTCCGGCGGCATTCTGCTGAGCGGAACATTAGTCGGCACACCGATTATTAACACCGGATTATTATTGATCGGCACGATCCTCGCGTCATGGATGGGAACCACTGGCGCAGCGATGTTGATGATTCGCCCGTTCTTGCGCGCCAACCGCCACCGTAAAGACCGTACCTTTATGGTGGTGTTCTTTATCTTCTTAGTCGCCAATGTCGGTGGTTCATTGACGCCGTTGGGTGACCCGCCCTTGTTCCTGGGGTTCTTGCATAAAGTTCCATTTTTCTGGACCTTTAACCTGGCGCCTCACATGATTATGGTCGCGGCGATTTTATTGATTATGTACTTCTTTCTTGATAGCCGCGCCTACGCCGCAGAAGGCGCACACCCGATTTCCGAAACCGTCCATCCGCTTCGCTTGTACGGCGCATACAACTTCTTGTTCCTTGGCGGCGTTGTTTGCGCCGTCTTAATGAGCGGGCTGGCTGATTTTGGCGAAGTCACCATCTTAGGAATCCACACCACCGTTCAAAGTTTACTTCGCGACGTGATTCTGATTGTGATGGGCGGGTGTTCCCTCTACTTCACGCCGTGGAAACTGCGCGACGATAATGAATTCACCTGGTTTCCCATTAAAGAAGTCGCCTACCTATTCGCGGGCATCTTTATGACCATGATCCCTTGCCTGTTGATTCTCAAAGCGGGCAGCGAAGGCGCAGCGGCGGCGTTGGTGACCAATGTGAAAGAGCCGTTCCACTTCTTCTGGATCACCGGCATCCTGTCGAGTTTCTTGGATAACGCTCCGACGTACTTGACCTTCTTCACCACTGCCCTGGGCCGCTTCTATCCGGGTATGCCTGAAGCGCAGGCCGTTCCATTATTGATTGCTGAGAATGAAATTTTCTTGAAAGCGATTTCAGCGGGCGCGGTGTTCTTTGGCGCGGTGACCTACATCGGCAACGCGCCCAACTTCATGGTGCGCTCCATCGCCGAAGACGCTGGCACGCCGATGCCGAGTTTCTTTGGCTATATGTTTAAGTACGCGTTTGTTTACTTAATTCCGGTGTACATACTGGTCACCTTCGTCTTCTTCTGGTTTGTCTAAACGAAAAGTGAAGGAGAAACAAAATGAAACGCATAGCAGTGGTTCTATCGGGTTGCGGCGTCTTTGACGGAGCGGAAATACACGAGTCCGTCTTGACGCTGTTGTATCTCGATAAAGCCGGGGCGCAGGTTCAGTGCTTCGCCCCGGATAAAGACCAGGCGCACGTCATCAACCACAACACCCAACAACCCGCCGAAGGCGAGTCGCGCAATGTGTTGGTTGAATCAGCCCGCATTGCGCGCGGCGACGTAAAACCCTTGGTTGAACTAAAGATGGAAAATTTCGATGCGGTATTTTTCCCGGGCGGATTCGGCGCAGCGAAAAACATCTGCACCTACGCCTTTGACGGCGACGATTGCAAAAACGATCCCGCCGCAACCCGCGTCATTCGCGACGCCCACTCGCAAGGCAAGCCGATTGGCGCGATGTGCATCGCGCCCGTCATAGTCGCCCGCGCATTCAGCGGAACGGGGGTAACTCCGACTCTCACCATCGGAACAGACGCCGCGATAGCGGGGTCGTTACGCGCAATGGGCGCCGTCAATGAGCCAAAATCCGTCAGCGAAATCACGGTGGATGAACAAAACAAAATCGTCAGTACGCCCGCCTACATGCTGGGACCGTCGATTGCGCATGTATCGGAAGGCATCGAAAAACTGATCAACAAAGTATTGGAGATGGCTTAGGAAAATTCGATGAACGCAAACGAATTATTTATTCAGCATTCCCGCTGGCGCCTGAAAGACGACTACTGGCCGCGCATCCAAAAATGCGCGGCCTTGCTTTCGGAAGATGAAATGTGGCGCCGCCCCAATGACGCCAGCAACAGCGTCGGTAACATCCTGTTGCATTTATGCGGCAACGTACGCCAGTGGGTCGTACATGGACTCGGCGGCGAGACCGATAATCGAAAACGCCAATCGGAATTCGATGAACGCAGTCCCATCCCCAAAGCAGAGTTACTCGCCAAAATGGAGCAGACCCTCAACGAAGTCGATGCCGTGCTGGCTCAACTTGATCCAAACACCTTAACCGAGCCGCGCAAAATACAAGGCTATGATGAAACCACGCTCACAGCGGTCTATCATATCGTCGAACACTTTTCCTACCACTTAGGGCAGATCGCCTATATCACCAAAGCCTACCAGGCGGTTGATTTGGGATTCTTCAACATTGGGGATGACGGATACTCGACGAATTCTTGAGCGCTTGATTGCCAGCGGCCTCCACGAGAGAACGTGGGGAGGGCGAGTCTCCCGACGAGCCGCGTTGCATCAAAACGTTTCCTGATTTCCGCGGCTCACCAGGAGCCAGCCTGCGGCAGGCAGGGTTCGCCCTCTCCGCTCAACAATATCTCATCACGAAAAAGTACCCAGACATTTCAAAAACCTCAAACCAATTCTGGCATGGGTGCAACTCTGGGAGCGCCTGTGCAAAAGGGCCTGAAAGCCCGCACTGAAGCAAGCAGAGTTGTACCCATGCCAAACGCCAGACGCAGCGAAACAATCAGTATTTTTTTGAGATGGTTTCTAATTAAACGCTTGATTCCACATTAAACGCTTCTTCAACGGCGTAGGTCTTCTTGCGCTGGCTTTCGTGATAAACGCGGGTAAGAAGTTCAGCGAGCAGGCCCAACATCAACATTTGGATTCCAACCAGCCCCATTAAGATTCCCACCAAAAAAAGTGGGTTGCGGTGGACTTTATTGTTGACGACGTCTTGCAGTTTGTCGTATATCACCAGCAGCCAGCAAAATACGCCGAGTAAAATCGAAACCAGCCCCGCGCCTCCGAATAAATGCATGGGGCGGGTCAGATAACTGCCCAGCAAAATCAACACGGGCAAATCCAGTATGACTTTGAATGTTTTCGCGATCGAATATTTTGACTTCCCATGCTTGCGGGCATGATGCGAAACCTCGGCCTCACCCACTTTGGCGCCCACCCAATGACCATAGATGGTGATAAAACGGTGCATCTCTCCATAGAGCGATAGTTCGTTCAAAATCGTCCGGCGGTACGCCTTGAGGGTGCAGCCGTGGTCATGCAGTTTTAATCCTGTGGCGAAGGCAATCAGCCAATTCGCCAATTTGGATGGAAGCACTTTGGTGAAGAACGGGTCTTTGCGGCTGCGGCGCCATCCGCTGACAATGTCATAGCCCTCATTGAGTTTTTCTATCAATGCGGGGATATCGTGAGGATCGTTTTGGCCGTCAGCGTCCATCAAGACCACCACGTCGCCGCTGGCATGATCGACCCCCGCCGTAATGGCGGCGGTTTGGCCAAAATTGCGGCGTAATAACACGCCCTTGATGCGCGGATCGCGGCTGGCCCATTCGCGAATCATGTCGCGGGTCCCGTCCTGGCTGCCGTCGTCGCATAACACGATCTCATACGAGCATTCAATCTGTTCCAATACGACCGCGAGTTCTTCCAACAGCGACGGCAGGCTCTCGGCCTCGTTATAGACGGGCATTATGACAGACAGGTCAAGCGAAGGTTGGTTCATCAGAGTCCATTCCCATTTTCTTTCCCGTACTCTAGGGCGCGAAAATCAGGCGGTCAATCCAACCTAAGGACAAGAAGCACTTTACCACAAGCTGAAGCCCGATATGATGTACAGTCTGATTGGACAAATTACTCACTGAGGTCAATTATGAATACCGAAGAATCCGTCGATCTGTATGAATTTGAAATCGACCGCTTTCAAAGCCTATTGGCTGAAGACTCAAACTACGCCTACCGCCGCTACGGCCTGACGCTGTTCTATAGCCTGCCGCCCGAAGATACATTCAAAATGAAAACCGAAATGGGCTGGAAAGGCGAAGAGGCTTTAGATTATTATAACCAAGGCACCGTCGAAGCGCTCGAAGGCCGCTACGCCGAAGCGCTTAAGTTGTTTGAAAAATCAGAATCGCTGAAATGCGACCGCGCAGAACTCTACTACAACATCGCCGTGATTCACGAAGAAGAAGAACGCGCAGCGCAAGCCAAAGAGTATTTTCAGAAATATGTTGACGCCGTCGAATCGCTCGATTTTATCCCCAAAGCGCTGCAAGATGATTTGGATGAAGTTAGAGAACACGTTAAAGAACTATAATTCACACACTGATTGCACTTCTAAAAAGACCGGCGGCCGCTGGTCTTTTTTTTGTTTTTTAAGGTAATTCTTAGCATAGATATAAATGTGCGGTTTATTTCTTATATGGAGCCGAAGAGTTTTATATCTACGAAAGCATCGCCATGATTAGAATGTGCTAATATTTTGTTAGCGCTTACCGATATAGTTTTATAGAGCCAAGTATTAGGCTGTTTATCAATCGGCAAGACATAAGCGTCGATTCGGTAGCATTTTAGTATTGCGCGAGCCCAAAAAAGGTGCTAGGGTAACTCTTAAATTGCCTATTATGTTATTTTCTACTGTAAGGGTTGGATCGAATTCATATTGAAAGATGGAGGCCGACGAGTGAAATTCGGTTCATTCTACCTACTCTTTATAAGAAACACGCTGAAACTCATTGTTTGCATTCTCATTGCTGCCAGTGCGTTGCATTCCCATGCAATTGAAGCAATTCGGACCGCAGACTACGTAAACTATACCCAAATCGTGTTTGAACTGTCCCGCAGTTCCTACCGCAGCCAGGTCATCCCCAGCGATGTCGGCGGCGCCAAAATGCTGGAGATCAAACTCAAAGACGTTAACGCTGCGCAATTTGGCTCAAACTACCAACTTGATAGCAAATATTGCCCCAAGGCGTCCTTTACCAAAGCGGCGGCGGGCTGGGTGCAAATTACCATCCCCCTTCATGAAGACGTCGATATAAGCGGCATCCGTTGGCATAACTGGAGCACGATGTTAACGGTGAGCCTCCCGCTCATGCGCCCCAATTACGACCATGCGCCCTCCGATGAATTTCTACGCGATTTTCGGGCGCCAAAAGGAAACCAACCCGGCGGCAAAGTGGTTGTTATTGATCCAGGCCACGGCGGCTTCAACCACGGCGGCACAGGCGGGCGCTATACCGGCGCAACCAACCAGCGGCAAAAAGAGAAAGACGTAACCTTTGATTTAGCGCTGCGTCTGAAAGCCTTGTTTGATAAAGACCCTCAGTTTATCGCCGTCTTAACGCGCCAGGGCGACTATCTGCCAGCGCCGTTTGAATTTGACAAAGACATGAAAACGCGCGAACACTTACGCCGCGCGTCTCTCTTGCACCGGGTCAAACTGGCGAAAGAATATCACGGCGATATCTACCTCTCGCTTCACCTGAATGCGCCGCCCCGCGTCAGCCAACAGAAGCGATCGCATGGATTCGAGATTTATTATTTTGGCGAACAACACGCCGAATCGCTCTACAACAATGTCAACAAAGATATTGAAGAATTAGAAACGCTTGGCATCGACCGCAGCAACGACGACAACGCGTTTCTCTCGACCGTGATGAAAGATTGGATTCCACAGCGCAGCAAAGAACTGGCAGCGTCAATCGCCCAACAAATGAAAGGCTTGGTGGCGCTGCGCGACCCGTATTTGAAATCAAACCGTTTCAAAGTCATTTCTCAACTCAACATGCCCTCGGCGTTGATCGAGTATATGTTTATCACCAACCCCAAAGAGCATGAATGGGTGAAATCATCAAGCAACCGCTCTAAATTGGCCGAGGCCACCTACAAAGGCGTTCGCGACTACTTCTTCGCCGTAGACCAATCCGTCGAATATAGTTATGACGATCTAGTCAAAGCCAGCATCGAACCAAGCGCCCCCAAAAAAACGTCCGCCCCGGTCTATAAAACAACAACGTATCGCGTACGTTCCGGCGACACGGTATCAACCATTGCCAAGAAGTTTGGAACGAGCGCCTCACAGCTCCGTTCAATGAACAAAGGCGTCATTGGCAGCCGCGACCGTATTTATGCGGGCCAGAAACTTACCGTTCCCTCTTCATCGAACACCGGCTCCAGTGCGCCCTCGTCCGGCGCTCAGATTAGTTATGTAGTCAAGCGCGGCGACTCGCTCGATAAAATAGCCAACCGCTATAACACATCTATTACAGCGATCCGAAGTTTGAATAACCTTCGCGGGTCATTGATTTATCCCGGTCAAACATTGAAAATCCAACCAGGCGCACAGCGCATCAGTTATGCGGCTTCAAGCCCGGTACGTTACAAGGTTCGCTCAGGAGACACCTTGTATGACATTGCCGAAGCGCACGGCGTCTCGCATCTATCCATCAAGAGATACAACAACCTGAGAAGCAACACCATTCACGCAGGCCAATTGATTACCATCCCCAAATAAGGCGGACAAACGACCCAGCGTTGTTTGACCGTCTGAGCACCAGCGTTGTTTGCTCCCAAAAGCCTAGCGCTGATGCTATAGTTTCTCCCGACTCAAATCTAAATTGTGAAATCCAAATGTATATTACGAAACCAAAACTTCGCTACTTACTGTTTTATGTAACCTCGCGCTGCAACTTGCGCTGCAAACACTGTTTTTACCTGGACGAATTGAACAAGCACGACGAAATGTCGTTGGAAGAGATCGAAAAGGTCGCCAAAAGCCTTTATCCGCTCAATTTTGTCCGCATGACTGGCGGGGAGCCGTTTCTGCGAAAAGACCTGCCGGAAGTCGTCCATGCGTTTTATGAACAGGCAGGCGTACGCCGCATGGGGTTAATCAGCAATGGAACACGCCCTGAGTGGGCGGAAAAGGCCGTACGGCGCACGTTTGAACTTAACCCCGACGTCACCCTCGATGTTGGCATCTCCGTCGACGGACTCGAACCAGACCACGATGAAATTCGCGGATTGAAAGGCTCTTACGCAAACGCCAAGCAAACCGCAGAAACCTTAGTCCGGCTGCGCGATGAATTTCCCAATTTGCTTACGTCCCTGGTGATGACGGTCACTTCGAAAAACGAAAACTCGCTGGACGAATTTTATGATGAGGTTTCGTCTTGGGGCGTGGACCGCCTTTCGGTCAATCACGTGCGGGGAAAGGTGCATGAAACCTCGCTGCTTGAAGTCTCATTTGAGCGCTATCAAGAATTCGCCCAGCGCTGTGAAAACTACCACCTTGAACATGACCGCAGCTGGAAAGCCAGCGTACAACGCGCCAAAAACCGCGTGGCGCAAAACGCCATCGCTGAAGTGGTCGGCGGAGATAACTCACGCGTCTCGTGTTTGGCGGGTTCAGCCATCGGGGTTTTGTATTCCGACGGCGAAGTCAACGTCTGTGAGATGTTAGAGGGCGAATTGGAAGCAGTCGAAGGCATCCCTACCCCGAATTCCGCATTGGGCAACATTCGCGACGTTGACCATGATTTCTACCGAATCTGGCATTCAGAAAACGCCGAACGCTGCCGCCAGTGGATCAAAGCAACCAATTGCTCATGCAGCCATGAGTGCTTTTTGACCGCCAGCATTCTATTCAACCCAAAAAACTACCCCCGCCTCGCCGGAGAATGGCTCAAACTAGCCGTTTCTAAGTAAGTAAAGATTATTGGCGGCTCCAGTCTCCCCCCCATTCGGGCGCAGCACGTTGCGCCCCTATTTTCTTATTACAGACACAAACGGCATAGCGTTTGCGCTTAAGGAAAATACTGATTTTTTTTATGTCGCGTTCGTTCTGAGGGCAAATCGAGACTTTTCTGCATGTTGTGTGGCGACGCTGCGTGGACTGCCGTATTACTTGCGGCAGAATTTGCAGTATTTATACACGGAGGTACGCAGAAAATGCCGCGTTCTTTGCAACGAAAAAAGTTACAACGTATGGCCGATCAGTTTCAAAAAGCATTTACCATGGCCGGGTTGGCGGAAACGTCGTTTATTAGTTCCGCCCGCTTCAAAGGATTTTCGATTGACTTAATCTATCAGACCGCAGCATCCTATTGGCCGGGAGGCTACGCGGCTGGACTGTCTCATGACGACTGGTGCGTCCCGGCATAAGACGACCCTGACGGCGATGAGGGAGTCTCGTCTTGGTCGAATACGCGGCGCCGCTTTCCAGCCCACTTTGCCCGCTAAATGCAGTAGGCTAGCATATAGCGCCAGCATATTGGGAAGGATAATTCTGCGTGAAACCCAAACTCACCCATATTGGACTCTGCGTTGAAAACATTGAAACCTCGGCGGCGTTTTATAAACGCTACGTCGATTTAGACGTTATTTCTCAACGGCAAGAAAACGAAATGCGGGTCGCCTGGCTGGGTAACCCCGCAGTCAATTCTACGTTTATTATTGTGTTGCTCGAGATGGAGCACCAGCAATCTGAATCGCCGAGCTTTCACCACTTGGGCTTGCAGGTTGAAAGCAAAGAAGAAGTTGACGCCATCGCGCAAACGGCCAAACAAGACGGCATCCTGATCGAAGACCCCGCCGACCACGGCCCCGTAGCAGGGTATCTGTGCATCGTTCGCGACCCGGACGGCAACGGCGTTGAATTTTCTTATGGGCAGGAAGTGTTTAAGGCGCTCAGTTCTTCCGGTGCGCCGTCATCAAGCCAAACCTAGTCCTCTTATCAAAAACATCGTTCTACACAGCGCGGGTACATCTCTCTTCGCTTTGGTGCGGGCTTTCAGGCCGTTTTGAATGCCTTCTATAGTGGTTACCAGAATTATGTGCGGATTGAGGTCGGTAGGGTGGGCTCGCGAAGCAGCCCACCGGAAATTTTGATCACATTGCATGGTGGGCTAAATTGCTTTGCAATTTGAGCCCACTCTACCTCAGGCTAAGAAGCAGTCGCTTTTTCGGCTTCCATTTCTGCTTTCAGAATATCAATTTCTTTGAGCAACACGTCGGCGGCTTCTTCGATGGAGACCACGCGGACTTTCTCGCCTTTTTTGAAGAGCATTCCCTTCTGGTCGCCGAAGGCGATGCCGATGTCAGCCGCCTTGGCTTCACCGGGGCCGTTGACCTCGCAGCCCATCACGGCGACATCGAGCGGCGCTTCCATTTGCTCTAAGCGGCCTTCAATCGAACGAACCATTTCAGGAAAATCAGTGCGACATCGCGCACAGGTCGGGCAGGAGATGATGCGAATGCCGCGTGAACGCAGTTCCAGCGAACGCAGTAAATCGGCGAACGATGGCAAGTAATCTTTGGCGTCTACCTGGTCAGGCAAAATCACCACTAGGTCTTCTCCCGTCCAGCGGTAAAGCACCGGGGAAAGATACACCAACAAACGCGGTAACTCGCGTTCGGTGAATCCACGCAGGTCAAGCAGGATGCGCTTGGCGGAAATGTCGCCTACCGTTTCCATCAGTTTTAATACGTCTTGGAATGATAAAACGCGCAGCTCGTTGATGGGCAGCGCCATGGGGTCCGGCAATGATTCATAGCCGTCGCACAGCGTCGGCGACACCTCATTGCGCATTTGGTTGGCGCGTTCGTCTTCCGCAGCAACTTTCAGATTTACAGAATACAGCGACATAGCGTCCTCGCTTTGAATGGTTAAGCCGCTTTCGACGCTGGCTCAACATTTGATTTGGTTTCAGATTTTGAACCCGAGCGCCAAGTAAGACTTAGCAGATTTCGCGCACGTTGCATGGCGGCGCTCAGGTAATTCAACGCTTTGCCGGGCGAACCAGCGTTGCGAAGCGTACGTATAATATAGTGCGGTCTCAGGTACATCGTCCAGAGCGCTTTACGGCGCCAGCGCTCTAACTGGTCGGGCGAGAGCGATTCGGTCGATACCGCACCCACCGCATACCCGCCGTTGCTGAGGCGCTCACGGATCACCAGATTCTTCTCGCCGACGATCTTATCGAGTTCCGTCCCTGGAAGCGGGAACACCATATTAAAATCAAAGAAGTCCGGGTCGAGTTCTGAGGCGAACTGAATGAGTTCGCGAATGGTCTCGTCGGTGTCCCACGGATAGCCGAACGTCAAAAACGCATGAGAGCGCACATTCAATTTTCGGCACAGGGCCACTGCTTCACGGGCCTGGGCGCCAGTCGCGCTTTTTTTGATCGACTTGAGATGCTCGTCATTGCCGGTTTCGACGCCGAAGCCAATCACCCAACAGCCAGCGCGTTTCATCCAGATAAGGCGCTCTTCGTCGAGGGTATCAACGCGGCTGTTGCATCCCCAACGGATATCCAATTTTTTCTGGACAATCAATTGGCACAAGCGGATCACCCAATTTTTGTTGAGCGTAAAGGTGTCGGCGTGAAAGAGAAATTCGTGAATGCCGTGCTCGCTCATACAATGCTCTAACTCCGCGACCACGCTCTCCGGCGTTCGGTAGCGGACGTTTGTCCCGGTCATGGCGGGAACCGAGCAGAAAATACACTTGAACGGGCAGCCCAACGAGGTAACGACCGTCGTCAGTTGGTTTCTGGATTCCGGGCTGCGATACAAAGTCACGTCCGTCAGATGGCGCGCGGGAAACGGAAGTTCGTCTAAATTCAAGACGGCGTTTTCTGATGAGGTACGGACAACCTCGCCGTCGCGCAAGAAGGTCAATCCAGGCAATGACGCCCAATCGCTTCCATCGACAAAGCGCTCGATATACGCCTCGACCTCGCCGCGTAGAACCGCATCGAGTTCGGGGTTGCGCTTGATGATCTCTTCATCCATGTAATGCAGCGGTTCGCCCTTGGCGGCGGTGACGGCGTTCGGACACAGTTCTTTGATTAAACGCGCGGCTTGCAGGTCATTGTCGAGAGTAGCGATTGTCGCGGTGAATATCGCATAGTCGGGCTGAAATTCGCGGACATCATTTTCGAGATGATGAAAGTCCGCGTTCATAGCGGGGTAGTCGCGTACGCGAACTTCGCAGCCCGCGTTTTCTAAAATTGAAGCGTTATACAGCAATTCCATCGGGGGGAAGACCACGTTGACCGTCTGATCTTCCACCTTGTTTTGGCAGCGATTATCGCGCCGGTACAGCCCCGACGGCGGATTGAATAATAAAATACGCTTCATATTTTTGTTGAGCAATTCGCCTCATTCTTCTTTTTCAGCAGGTTGTTCGGCCTGGGCTTTTTTGCTCTCGACTAATTGTACCAGCCGCTGCACTTCCTGCATGGCTTGCGGGACGTCGGAGTATGTCAGTTTGATTCGGTCGAGCGTCTGATTGGCGTCGTCCCAGCGTTCCATCTTGATATAGGCGTCGACGATTTGAAACATCGCCAGAACAGGGCGTTCAACCGAGGGCGGTTCGGCGATGATTTTTTCAAAGCGCTCAACGGCTTCATTGAGATATTGGTTCGCGACTTCCGGCGTTGAATCTTTGACTAAACGGGCAATCTCCACCCGCGCGCTGGTGCCGTAATCGGTGTTGTCGTAGTTATCAATTAAGCGTTGATGTTCGTGCACCAACACCGCAATTTCTTCGGGCTCGTATTCGGATTTATTGCCTAACATGCTGCGTAGGCTTTCGATTTTCCAGACAACCAACTGCGGTTTGATCGAGTCTTGAATGTACTCATTGTTTTGCAAATGATCATAAATGGTCGCGGCGGTAATGAAGTCATTGGCGAACGCATAAGTATGCGCCCATTTTAATACTGCCGATTGGCGCGCTTCGGTCACGCCGGGAATCCCGGTCGCCGACTTCGCCACATCAAGGCTTTTACGATACGCACCGCGCGCTTCTTCAAATTGCTGGCTCGCTTGATAGATAAGGCCCGACCGCTCATAGGCTGATATTTTGAGGCCATAGGCTTGGGTCACATCTTCGACTTCCGTATCGGCGATTGTAACAATCTTCTCAAAATACTCTTTCGCCGCATCGGTTTCTTTGGCGCTGCCATAGGCTTCGGCAGTGCGCCAGTTTGCATTCACGCGCCAGCTGACGTTGTCTGTTGCATCAATCACGCCTTGAAAGGCCGCCACCGCCATCGGCAGGTTGCCCTCGCTTGCGTAGGTGGTTCCGATCTGCATCGAGCAATTATAAATAATGTCCGCTTCGGCGTAGTTCGCCGCAATATCTTGAAACACGCCGCGCGCACTGCCGAAGTCGCGCATTTGCAAGTAGGAATTCGCCAAGAGGCCATAGGCGTCGAGTGTGCGTTCGTCTTCGGGAAACTTGGTAATGAAATCATCCAGGTAGATGGAAGCGGCGATCATATCGCCTTCCTGATAGTGTTTGACTCCCCGGTTAAACACTGCTTCCGGCGTATTCTGAGAACACCCCATCGCACCGGCAATAATGACGCCGATTATCAAACAAAGATTGGCAAATCGCATTTTTTGAACCATTTGACTCGATCTCAACTCGTATTTTCTTTGGCTTCGCCGAACCAGCCAGCCGAAAGATTATTGCTTATTTTAACGGAAACGGAAGTGAACACGCGACTACCGTAATGTAAAAAGTTGTCACGATTGAGTTTCCGGCATATCTATATATCCAGCAGTTTGATGTTCGACAACCGCCGCGCCGACGGAGTCGCCCCAGATATTCACCGCCGTACGGAAGCGGTCCAAGAACCAATCGACCGGAAAAATCAACGCGATGCCTTCAATCGGCAGCCCTAATGCGCTCAAAACCAACACCATCGTAATCAGCCCCGCGTGAGGGATGGCGGCGGCGCCGATTGACGCCAAAACCGCCGTCAAAATCAAGACCATTTGTTGACCAAACGCCAAATCAAATCCATACGCGCTGGCGATAAACAATACGCCCGCCGCTTCGTAGAACGCGGTACCGTCCATGTTGATGGTTGCGCCTAAGGGCAAGACAAATCCTGAAACCTGGGGATTCACATTATTATTTTCTTCCACGCATCGCATGGTCAGCGGCAAGGTCGCCGCGCTGGACGCCGTCGAAAACGCCGTCATCACCGCACTGAGCATATTCATGAAGTAGGTGATTGGATTTCGTTTTGCAAACACATACAACAACGTCGGGATCACAACAAAGGCATGTACAAACAGCCCCGTCAAAACTGTGGCGACAAACCAGCCCAGGCTTTTGAGAACCGTCCACACCGCCTCGCCGCCGCCGTACTTGCCCAGCGTCGCCGCGATGAGCGCGAAAACGCCAATGGGCGCAAACCACATTATGATGACCACGATCTTCATCATGGCGGCGTCAAGGCCCTCAAAAAAAGCGAGGACAGGTTTGCCCTTTTCGCCGAGCGTGGTCAACACGCCGCCGAACAGCAGCGTACTAATAATCAATGGAAGAATTTGTCCTTCTGCCATGCTTTGGAAAATATTCGACGGAACGAACCCCATAATGAGGTCGATGAAACTAAATTCCTTGCCGCGAATGGCCTCGGGCAGTTCCATCGCGCCGAACTGGATGCCTTCGCCGGGGTTAAAAATTTTTATCATAATCACGCCGAGAACAACTGCGATGGTGGTTGTCGTCAAATAGTAGAGCACCGTTACGCCGCCGAGCCGGCCCAACTTTCTCAAGTCGCCCAGGCTGGCCACGCCAACGATCATCGACGCCATGATGAGGGGAATCATTACCGCTTTGAGCGCGTTCATAAACATATCGCCGATGAATGCAACGGCTAACATTTTTTCGCCGAACACGGCGCCGCAGACGATGCCCAACACAACGCCGATCACGATGCCAATCAATAATAGGTTTTCTGAAAAACGGTTCGTCCCCGACATGGCGTCTCCTTAAACCTCTAGTTAATCTTCTAAAATCACTACAGCGGCAGCCACATCGCCGTCATGGGTAATGGTCACATGATAGCGGTTTGCTCCCTTTTCGTCCGCCAGCGCTTTGGCGCGGCCTTCGAAATGCAAGACGGGCTTGCCCGTACGTTCGTGGGTAATAAAAATTTCTGACCAGGGGATGCCGCGTCCAGGAAAATCACCAAAGGCTTTGAGAGCGGCCTCTTTGACAGCGAAACATCCAGCGAGATATTCGGCGTTTTTCTTACGCGTATTGGCGAGCCGTACCTCATAATCGTGAAATACGCGGCGGGTAAAGCGCTCACCGTGACGAATTAATGTCTGTTCGATCCGTGAAATTTGGATCAAATCCATGCCTAAGCCAATAATTGACATATCATCCTACAGATCAAAGCGCCTGGATGCCGTCAGCAAAAATGTGATGATGCGCTGGGATGTGAAATCACTACATTGTAGAGTTGTTCGATTACTTGTTCCTGGTTCAATTTGCTTGAATCAAACTCAATGGCGCCGTCCGCCATTTTTAACGCGCCCACAGGCCGCATCGCGTCGCGGCGGTCGCGCTCGATTAAATCCTGATAGGTGGATTCAAAATCAGCGGGTTTGCCTTTTTCGACCAACTGTCGATAGCGGCGGTCCGCGCGGACTTTTGGATCGGCGTTGAGATAAATTTTGATCTCTGCGTCGGGAAATACAACCGTGCCGATATCGCGGCCTTCCATCACAACGCCGCCTTCGCGCCCCAACGCTTGCTGCATGGCGACCAGGCATTCGCGCACTTTCACGTTGTCTGCGACAGGTGAAGTTCCGCGACTGACTTCCGGCGCGCGGATCGCTTCGGACACGTCTTCGCCGTCGCACAGAATTCGCAAGTCGCTTTGCTCTCGTACAAAACGCAACTCAATGGTCTGCGCCAACGCGGCAACGGCCTCTTGATTTTCAAGGTTGATGTTTTGTCGCAACGCCTTTAAGGTCACGGCGCGATACATGGCGCCCGTATCAATATAAACAAAGCCTAAGCGTTTCGCCAACAACGCCGCGACGGAACTTTTGCCGACGCCCACCGGGCCGTCAATCGCGACAATCGGTTTGCGCGCGCTCACTGTTTCACCTCGACGCAGCCATCTTGCAGCGAATTCATCAATTCGAAAAAGTTGGGGAACGAAGTCGCGACCGGCGCCGTACCCTGTATTTTGGTCTCGCCCTGCGCCGCGAGCGCCGCGACGACCGCTGACATGGCGATGCGATGATCGCCCAGCGACATCACTTCCGCGCCGCGCAAACCGCCGCCGCCTTTGACGGTGAATCCATCGGGTGTTTCTTGTAAGTCGGCGCCCATGCGCTTGAGTTGGTTCACGACAGCCGTGATGCGGTCGGACTCTTTCACGCGCAACTCTTCGGCGCCTTCTACGACCGACTCAGATGTCGCATACGCCGCCGCAACCGCGAAGATGGGGAACTCGTCAATCATGCGGACCACGGTTTCGCCGGAAACGCGTACGCCGCGTAGTTCGGAATGACGGACGCGAATATCCGCAACCGGTTCGGCGCCCATCATGCGTTCGTTTTGAATTGAGATATCCGCGCCCATTTCTTGCAGCACTTCAAGAATTCCCGTCCGGGTCGGGTTCACGCCGACGCCCTCGATCAATAAATCAGAATCGGGCAATATCGCGGCGGCGACCATAAAGAACGCCGCAGACGAAATATCACCGGGCACATCAATGGTATGACCTTTTAAAATTTGGTTGCCTTGTAGTGCAACCAAACCCGGTTCACATTTCACTTCAACGCCGAACGATTGTAACATGCGCTCGGTATGGTCGCGTGAGGGGCCGGGTTCATGAACGGCGGTCTCGCCTTCCGCGAACAAGCCCGCCAATAAGATCGCGGATTTAATCTGTGCGCTGGCGACGGGAGATTTGTATTGTATCCCCTTTAACTTGCCGCCTTGTACGGTCAGCGGCAGGAGAGTTCCATTCTTCCGCCCCATAAAGCAGGCGCCCATTTCACTCAATGGATTGGTCACCCGCGCCATTGGGCGAGAGCGCAATGAAGAGTCGCCCGTCAACACTGCGGTAAACGGCTGCCCGGCGAGAACACCCAGCAACAAACGCGACCCTGTGCCGGAATTTCCCATATCGAGCACGTTGTCGGGTTCTTGCAGCCCCGCAGCGCCAGCGCCCTGAATGAGAAAATCGCCGCCGTCGCGCGCCGCAAGAACACCCATGCGTTCAAAGGCCTTCAGCGTCGCGATGCAATCTTCGCTTTCGAGAAAACCGTGGATCGTCGTCTTGCCATGCGCCAAGCCGCCCAACATCACGGCGCGATGAGAAATGGATTTATCGCCGGGGACGCGGATTACGCCGTTCAACGCGCCGCTGGGGCGTACGATACATACGCCGTGTTCAAGAGAATGGTTTGATTTCATTCGGTCCGTACATGCCTGGAAAATAGGTTAATTCGTTGGTTGACTCTAGCAGGAAGGAGCAGAAAAACGAAGAATCGCGACCGGGAGAGCGTTTCGGTTTGAGAGACGTTACTTCAATTGTTTTTTGGCGTATTCAAATACGAATTTCTTGCCCATTGATTCTTCGACTTTTTTGAAGCGGTTGTAACCGGTTCCATAGGGACGGTCGCGGCGGTCTTCTAATTTTTCTAACGACATCGAGAAGCCTTTGTCCTTCAACAATTGCGCGGCGACCCACTGGGCGAAGCCTTCTTTTAACTCAATGGACTGCTTGGGCGGACAGTTTTCAGTCTGCCAGGCGTGGGCGTACTCATGCGCGGCAGTTTCGTAAATCATCTCAATGGGAATGCCGTACAACAAAAACACATCCGCCTTACCGGCTTTGTAGCGATATAAACCCAACTCAGAACCGCTTAACGGACTGGCTTGGTTCAAGCCCTCTTTGGCGCGCCGCGCAGACGCAAACGAATTTGCATTCAGCGGCTTGATATTCAGCGTCAGCGGATGCGTCACGTTCATGCCCAACCTCCGCTGCAAGTGTTCGGTCACTTCACGCCAAATTTTGCGGATGGTTTCTTCATCGGTGACGGCGCGTTCATGGCAGGTATTACAGATTGCGCGACCATCGTCGAATTTCCAATAGGTCGAACCGACGGGAACGCCGCAAGTATAACAAGCGGGTTTGGTGCGTTTACATTTTTCGCAGAAGCGCCCTTCGGCGTGTTCAATTTCAAAATAGCGCCCCGTGATCGCCACGCCGCACGAATCGCAATGATGTAGTTTCGGCAGGCAATCAATACAGGCGCCCGACGCCAAGTCGATGCGGCTGCGCGGGGTAGGCCGGTTGCAAACTTTGCATTTGGGTGCGCGGGAATAGCAGCTGGCGCAATAAAACTGCTCTGCGTTCGGCTTGTTGGCTTCGCCCTCTTTCGTGGGTTCCGCGAACGTATAATACCGGCCTTGGATGCGCTTTTGACAGATTGTGCAATATTTGGCTTCGGCGGCGCAGGGGCGACACAGGCGTTCACCGCGTTGCAACAGAATGTCTTTATGAACATGAGGCAGTTTGCAGGCTTCGCACTTGGGATATTTTTTATCGCAATCCGAGCAAACCACTAAACGCTTACTCGACGACTTATATACCATGTAGCGGCCTTGGATTTCTTCGCTACAAAAATGACAGGTCGTCGCAGAGAGCGCCCGTCGGCTTGCGGTCAGACCCAAACCAAAACAAAGCAATCGAAGAACAGCGCTGCGTCTTAAAATCATAGTCGGGTTCCCATCTAGAGACGCCGAGTCAGCCGGAATGTTTCCGGTTTCTACTATGTAAGACGCGCGGGAATGAAGCTTTTCACACATTTCTCTAGTATTGTATCTGTTTTGTATAAAAAAACCTAATCCGTTGATAGAGGCTTGCCAGTATAACTGCATCCATAATAGGTCTTGCGCATCCACGCGCCCGTCTCCATTGATATCGGTGCGAGCAGAAAGAGACGGTGTGGGCGTGACCGCGTGACGGAGGTTGAAAAAAGATGAAATTCTAACGCATCCAGCGCCAAATTTTTGACAGCATTCGTTTTTTGCCCGGCGTTAGTTTGGTTTTGTTATACAAATCGCCGCACTGCCGAATCGCCTCAGCCTTGGTTGGATAGGGGTGGATGACGCCAGCGATTGATCCCAGGCTGATCTTCTTTTTCATCGCCAGGGTAATTTCGTTAATCATGTCGCCTGCATGGTTCGCAACGATAACGCCGCCAAGAATTTTGTCTGAACCTTTTTGCGTGATGATTTTCACAAAGCCTTCGGTTTCACCGTCCGCCAGAGCGCGGTCGACGTCTTTGAACGATTTTTGATAGACATCGTATTCAATTCCCTTCTCTATCGCCTCATTTTCACCCAGACCCACATGCGCAATTTCAGGCCGCGTGTAGGTGCACCAGGGGATAATCAGGTCTGTCCATTTTTGTTTGGTCGGCAAGAAAGAAAACAGCCCGTTGCGAATCACGATTCGCGCCGCAAAATCGGCGGTGTGAGTAAACTGATAGGGCAAGCAAATATCGCCGCAAGCGTAAATCGACGGGTTGGTCGTGCGCAGGGTTTCATCGACTTTGACGCCGCGACGGTCATACTCAACTCCTACGCTTTCGAGGTTGAGGCCTTCGACGTTGGGGCGCCGACCGACCGCGAGCAAGATCGCATCGACTTCGATGGTTTCTTTCTGGCCATCTTTTTCAAGTTCGACCATTTTGGCGCCGTTGTCGTTCCATGCTTTAGAAAACTTACTTCCAAAACGAATGTCGACGCCGCTGTTTTGCATCGCCTGGGTCAAGACGGCGGCGGCGTCCGGGTCTTCGCGTCCCAATAAATTAGATGACGCCTCAACGAGGGTGATCTCTGAACCGAGCGCATGAAACGCCTGCGCCAATTCACAGCCAATCGGGCCGCCGCCGACCACTAACATGCGGCGGGGACGTTCGGTCAAGTTAAACACGGTCTCGTTGGTGAGATAGCCGGTTTCCTCTAAACCAGGGAGCGGCGGGACAAACGCGCGCGCACCGGAAGCGATGACTGCTTTCTTAAACCGCAGGGTCTGTCCGCCAACGGAAACCGTATCGGAACCGCTAAAAGACGCCTCGCCCAAAAATACATCGACGCCCAAATCCCGAAACCGCGCGGCGGAATCATGCGGGCTAATGTCGCTGCGCACCCGGCGCATCCGTTGCATAACCGCGCCGAAATCCACATCAATATTCCCTTCGATGCGAACGCCCAGCGTTTTTGCGGCTTCAATATCCTGTACGGCATGAGCGGCGCGCAGCAGCGCCTTGGATGGGACGCAGCCGACGTTTAGACAATCGCCGCCCAGCATATTTTTTTCGATCAACGCGACTTTCGCGCCCAGGCCAGCGCAGGCGGCGGCAGTGACAAGCCCCGCCGTTCCCGCGCCAATCACAACCATGTTGTAGCGGCCCGACGGCGTTGGATTCACCCAATCAGCGGGCTTTACGTTTTCAATCCACTTTTGGTTGTGTTCATCTTGTGGCCATTCATGAAAAAAGTTCGCCATGGTTTTCTCCGATTTGAATTAAGATGGACTGCAAATCCACTCTGCCAGGGGGGATCAAAGACAACATCGCTTAACTCGCTGAATCGGCGTCGCCTGTTTTCGCTAATCGTTTTTTGGCTTTGCGGATGATAGCGGTCATGATGACCAGCACTGCGGCGACCACGAATAGCAACGCCCAGGGTACAGTTCCATCTTGAATCGCCTGAACAATTGCATCTGAGCCAACAACGTACACCACAGTAAACGGTAACATGCACAGCCATGACCACAATACATACGTTTTGAAATCCACCCGCGTGAGCCCGAATCCATAATTCAAAACGTTAAAAGGAAATATCGGAATCAAACGTGTAATCATCACAATGATGTCGCCTTCTTTTTCGGTGAGTTTATCTAGTTTTTGAAAGCGCTCGTTTCCTTCTAACCACCCTTTAATTGAATCGCGGGCAAGATAACGGGCGATGAGAAAACAGATTGAAGCGCCGATCGTTGATCCGATGCTGACGAGAATTGTCCCTAAAACAGAGCCGAATAATGCGCCGCCCATGAAGGTCATGATTGTGCCTGGCAAACAGGCGACAGTGGCGCCAATGTAGAGCAAGACATAAACAACCGGCCCCCAAGCGCCCAGGCCTTCGATCCACCCTCGGGCTGATTCGAGCCACTCGCCGACCCCCAAGGCTTTTAGCGCCCAGGTAGCGGCAATGACTGCAATCAATAATCCAATGGGTTTGATCAGCGCGGCTATGGATTTCTTTTTGAGTTGAGAGGGTTTCTCTATGACATCAGGCGTTGGTTCATTGGTATCCATTGTTTTTCCTTATTGTTCGTTCAACGACCAGTCATATTCGAGAAACGAGACGGATATTGGTTTGGCTTTCATTGAGGCCTGCTGCGGTTCATTCAAATACGGCCACAGAAAATTTATCACGCCGCGTTGTTCCGGGTTCAGCAATTTCAATTCTTCGCGCGGTTCTTCGTATTGAACGAAGTCGCCTGCATACCATTTCAATATCATCGACAGTTTGACAACGCCCGTGTTGGAATCATATTGAAAATCAAATGGACGAGCGACAAAGCGACGCACCTGCGCGTCTAACTGTTCATCCAAGCGCTCGCCCAGATATGGTTCGTTCAACAAAACGGGACACCCCATCGAAGCGCAATTCACCGCGAAATGGATGCGCGGCTCATTGAAATGCTTACGCAACATGCCATGCTCGATCCCGTCGAGCGTTTCCATTTTACCCATGAGATTCCATTGTAGTTTGTCCCACACGCCGCTAATTTGGCGAATGCTGTTCGCGGGAAAACGCAATCGGCCAAATAGCGATGATTGAATTGGATAATGGTCAATGAGGGCTTTGAGAGTACAAGCGTTGTAGACGTTAATGAGAAACGCAATGCGGTCCGGCTCCGCCCATTTTTCGTATTGCGATGCATCTAACGAAGCAACCGCATCGAGAAACGAATTGAGCGTCCCTGCGTCCTGTTTCAACCCGGCGTAATCAACCAGCCCCTGGTCAGAAACAGATCGCGCCAATACTGACTGATAATCCACATAATCAAACGTAGAGACAGATTCCTCCATCGCATATAACGGCCCCAAAACGGACAATGCAACAACAACGATTACGCAAATCTTCCTCTTTCTGGAGCGCAGCATGGCCCAGTCCCTTCAAAATCAAAATGTGTTTGTATCAAATCAGAGGCGTGAAATTAAGGCAATACGGCGCCGCTGCAAGAAGACCCGCACCCGGCGGTGCAACCAAAACAATGCTCGCCGGTTTCGATGCGCCGCGTCGCCAATACGGCAGGATCAAAGTTTTTGATATGGTTGGGCGCGCCGTGATTCACAGGAATTTTTAGAGCGAGATTAAAATCGCAGTCATACAACACGCCGTCCCAATCGACGTTGACTTGATGACGACACATCAAGCCATCGACCGTGGCGTTGTTAAACGCGCCGACGAGCATGTCCATATAATCTTTGTCTTTCTTTTGACGGCGCAGGTCGGTTTGAAAGCGTCCGATGGGCATGTTGGTAATGGTCAGCAGTTGGGTGAATGATACGCCGAAGCGGTCGCGGAGTTCCCGCCGATAGTCTTGTTCCAGCGTCGCTTGGTTGGGCGGCAGATACGGCCCCAGCGGGTTATAAACCAGATTGAGTTGCATGTCCGGCCCGACGCCATAGCCGATTTCGTTCAATCGTTGCAATGCTTTGACGCTGCCTTCATAGACGCCGTCGCCGCGCTGCTTATCGACATTCTCTTGCAAATAACACGGCAGCGACGCCACCAAATGAACATTCTGTTCTTTGAAAAATTCGGGAAAGTCGGTATAGCCGTCTTCAAGAAGAATGGTCAGATTGGTGCGTACTTGCACTTCAAAACCGTGACTGCGAAGCGACTGAATAAAGCGTTTTAAATGAGGATGGATTTCCGGTGCGCCGCCTGTGATATCCACCAAACGTGAATTGGCGCGACGCGCCGCATCAATGACTTGTCGCATGGTTTCCCACGTCATCATTTCTTTGCGGCTGGGCGATGATTTGACATGGCAATGAACGCAGGCCTGATTGCACTTTAAACCAACATTGACTTGAAACACGTCGATGCTGGCGCCGTGCATCGGCTGACCAAACAGCTCAATAATTTTCTGGTCAAACAAATTCATGCCTGCATTCTCCTAAACATTCAATTGTTCAAATATTAATATACGTCAAAAAATAACTTACAAACCCATTGTACAAAAAGGACGCGAGGAAAGAAATAATAATTCAATTATTTTTGCCCCTCGGCCCGTGAACAAAATCAGGCGGACGAAATCGCCCGCCTGATGGTACTTTATCTTTTATCAAACAATACGCATTAATGAGATGCTTATCCTTCTTTCAACGCCGTCGCCAGATCGAGCATGGCTTTTTTGCCGTCGCCGAAGAGCATCAGGCAGTTGTCCATCTTGAATAATGGATTATGCAATCCCGCGAAGCCTGGACTGAGGCTGCGTTTCACGACAACCACGGTGCGCGATTTATCGACGTCTAAAATCGGCATGCCCGCGATTGGACTATCAGGGTCCGTACGAGCCAACGGATTGACAACGTCGTTGGCGCCGATGACGAGCGTCACGTCGGTGTTGGCGAAACTGGGGTTGATCTCGTCCATCTCTTTCAGTTTGTCATACGGAATATCCGCTTCAGCCAAGAGGACGTTCATGTGGCCCGGCATACGCCCCGCGACCGGGTGAATAGCAAACTCGACGACCGCGCCGCGCGCTTCGAGCAGGTTGGTGATGTCTCGCACCGCGTGTTGCGCTTGCGCCACCGCCATGCCGTAGCCGGGAACGATCACCACGCGCTGGGCGGTTTCCATCAACATCGCGACTTCGTCCGCCGAGGTCGCTTTGACTTTGCCTTCATAATATTCATCGCGGTCCATCGTCTGTCCGCCGCCGTCGCCCATACCAACGAAGAAGACATTCGCCAGCGAGCGGTTCATCGCCTTGCACATAATCGCGGTCAGAATCACGCCGGACGCGCCAACCAGCGAACCGGAGACAATCAACACATTATTGTTGAGCACAAACCCGGTCGCCGCAGCCGCAAGGCCGGAGCAGGAATTCAAAAACGCAATAATAACTGGCATGTCGGCGCCGCCAACCGGCAAAACGAACAAGACGCCCAATATCGATGCGGCAATAACAACAATCCAATAATACTGAAAAACTGATTCCGCATTCGGCATCGCCATCAAGACGGTCAAAGCGATACAGAGGACCAGTAAAGCGAGGTTCACAAATTGAACGCCGGGAAAACGGATCGGCTTGCCCGGCAAAAGTTCCTGCAATTTAGCGAACGCAATCAGGCTCCCAGTAAAAGTCACGGCGCCAATGGTTCCTGACAACGCTGTAGAAACCGTCATCTGCATACTGGTCGCGCCCAGCATCATCAGTGCGCCGCCCGCCACAAACACGGACGCGCCGCCTCCGAAGCCATTGAATAACGCCACTAATTGCGGCATGGCCGTCATCTGAATTTTAACTGCGAGCACAGCGCCAATGACGCTGCCAACGATCACGCCAGCGATGATGACTTCAAAATTCACCACGCTGCGGTCAAATAACGTAACCACAATTGCGAGTAACATTCCCAACGAGCCAAGAATGTTGCCGCGTACGGCGGTGCGGGGGTGGGTCAGCCCTTTCAGGCCCATAATAAAAAGAATGGATGCCAGCAAATAGGCAAGATTGATGATTGATTCGCGCATAGTAATTATCCTATGGTAGTTCGACGCTGATTATTTTCGTTTAAACATCTCGAGCATACGGTGGGTGACCCAAAATCCGCCGACCACGTTGATGGTCGCGAACACAACAGCAAAAAAACCAAGCACCGTCGTCAATAACTCATGCTCGCCGCCGGACGCCAAAATGGCGCCGATCAATGTGATTCCTGAAATGGCGTTTGAGCCTGACATGAGCGGCGTATGCAGCGTTGGAGGCACTTTGGTGATAATTTCAAATCCAATAAAAATGGCTAAAACGAAAATGGTGAGTCCAGTTACGAGAATTTCCATTTAGGTTTCGCTCCCTTCTGTGGAAAGGCCCAGCAATTCACGAAGCCGCGCATGAGGCACGTCGCCGTTTTGCGCGATTAAGGTTTCGCGGGTAATTTCATCTTCGAGATCGAGTTGCAACGCGCCGTCTTTGATTAAGTGCTTTAAGAACGTCGCGACGTTTTTTCCAAACATCTTGCTGGCGTGGTATGGAATGGTTGATGAAAGATTGAGCGGCCCCATCAACGAAACGCCGTTAATATCAACCGTCTGTCCCGGCTCGGCGCCTTCGCAGTTGCCGCCGCGTTCCGCCGCCAAGTCGATAATCACTGAACCAGGCGCCATGCCCTCAATCATATCGCGAGTGACGAGAATCGGCGCCTTGCGTCCGGGAATCGCCGCCGTGGTAATCACCACGTCATTACGCACCACGACGTCTTTCATCATCTGCTGTTGTTTCTGATAAAATTCTTCGCTCTGCGCTTTGGCGTAGCCGCCCTTGTCTTCGGAGCCTTCGGTTTCAAGGTCAAACTCCACAAAGGTAGCGCCGAGGCTTTTGACTTGATCTTTGACCGCCGGGCGAACGTCGTACGCTTCAACCACCGCGCCTAAACGCTTGGCGGTTGCAATCGCCTGCAACCCCGCCACGCCGACGCCGACAATAAACACCTTGGCGGGCGTAACGGTTCCGGCGGCGGTCATCATCATGGGAAACATTTTGGGCAGATGGTTGGCCGCCATCAACACCGCTTTGTATCCTGCGACCGTCGCCATCGACGAAAGGATGTCCATGCTTTGGGCGCGGGTAATGCGCGGCATAAGTTCCAATGCAAACGCGTTGACGCCTTTGCCCGCCAAATCTTTTGCGGCGTTGGGTTCAGACAGCGGGTCCATCATTCCGATGATAGTTTGTCCGCTGCGCATTTTATCCAAGTCGCTGCGGCCCGCTTCTAAATTCGCGCCCAAAGAACGCACCTGCGCGATCACATCCGCTTGGGCGAACACGTCGTCGCGGTTCGCGGCGATCTTCGCGCCTTTTTCTTCAAATTCAGCGTCGGAGAATCCCGCTGCGGTCCCCGCGCCGGATTCAATCAAAATAGACGCGCCGGATTTAATGAGAGAAGGCAAAACGTCAGGCGTAAGCGCAACGCGCTTTTCTTCGGGGAAGGTTTCGTGCACAACGCCGATGACGACGCTGGCGTTTGACTCATTCATACAAAGCACCCCCTACGGTACAGGTGAGTTACGAACGATGATTTTATCTATTATGCAAACTCGATTGAATGACGGAAGCGAAAGCGAGCAAAATAGGCAAAAAATAGATCGCTAAAAATTTATCCATGCATCGTCGCATTTTTTATTCTCAAATAGCCTTTCGGTTCAATTCAATTCTTGTTATGAATATACCATCACGATTAGGGAGACCTTTGTATGGCAATCAACCAAATGCGCAGAACCTTTATCAAGCAAAGTTTGGCGGCGTCCGCCGCTCTTTGTTCTCCCGCACTTTTCGCCGCAGAAACCAAGCGCCCTAATCTGGTTTTCATTCTCACAGACGACCAGCGCTTTGATATGCTGGGCTGCATGGGCAACCCGGTCATTCAGACGCCTACCATTGATGCACTGGCTTCACGCGGTGCATTGTTCACCAATAACTTTTGCACCACCTCGATTTGTATGAGCAGCCGGGCGTCGATTCTGACAGGGCTGTACGAACGCTCGCACGCCATTACCGACTTCAGCAAACCCATGCCGAATGAGAAATTCCGTTGGTCTTACCCCGCCCTGTTGCGCAAGAGCGGTTACTACACGGCGTTCATCGGCAAGTGGGGACTCGGCGGCGCCTTGCCTGAAAGCGAGTTTGATTTCTTCAATGGATTTCCCGGGCAAGGAAAATATGAACACGTTGTCGATGGAAAACCGCGCCATCTGACCAGTATGATCGGCGACGATGCGGTCGATTTCATCAGCAACGCGTCGCAAGAAAAACCGCTGTGTCTCGCGATCAGCACCAAAGCGCCGCATGTGTTAGACAGCCAACCGAACCCGTTTCGCTCCGACCCGGCCTATGACGATTTATATAAATACGATGTGATCTTAAAGCCTGAAACAGGGACGCCCGATCATTTTAAAAAGTTGCCGAAATTTTTGCAGGCGGAACACACCGAAGGCGTTATGCGGTGGAAGCGGCGCTTCTCGACCAATGCACTGTATCAAGAAAATGTCAAAGACTATTATCGCCTCATTACCGGCGTCGACCGCACAGTGGGACGCGTAATGGAGGCATTGAAAAAACAAGGACTGGCAGACAACACGGTCATTATCTTCACGTCTGATAATGGGTTCTTTCTTGGCGAAAAAGGGCTTGCAGGCAAATGGTTAATGTACGAGGAGTCGATCCGAACGCCGCTGTTGATCTTTGATCCGCGCAAGCCAAAGCAACAGCGCATCGAAGCCATGTCGCTGAACATCGACATTATGCCAACGCTGTTGGATTACGCTGGCGTTGAGATACCGTCGTTCGTTCAAGGGCGTAGTTTGAAGCAGTTGGTTCATAATCCCAAATCGCCCTGGCGCAAGGATTGGTTTTATGAACACGCATACACCCACAAAGGACGCATCGCGGATACGATGGGCGTTCGGTTTAATAACTGGAAATACACCCGATACGTTTCAGATGAATATGAAGAAGTATTTGACCTCAGCAGGGATCCACAAGAGTCTCACAACCTTGCATTAAAGAACGATACGCTTCTGTTAAAAGCAGGACGCAAGCGCACCCAGCAATGGACCGACGCCCTTACCGACTGGCGCCACGACCCTGGGTATCAATGGCAAGACCCGGCGTGAGGGAATTAATTCCAAAAGCGCGGAGTTGTAGGGTGGGTTCTTAACCCACCGTTTTCAATGTTGGATGACCAATGCGGTTGTGATGTTACGTCTTTACATTTTGACTCACGACCGTGGCGGGCGGGGTTTATATTCGAGTTTTAATTCTCCGCCCTGGCGGGACGAGATCGGGCCTTGCAGCACAAACGAACCGATCAGGCACTGCCCCTGGTTGTCGTCGCGGCAATAGAAAAACGTGACAGCGGCCTCCAGCAGCTCGGCGCCGTCTACGTTGGCGTAATCCACAATAAACTCGAGCGAATCTCCACGAACGTTCGCTTCCATCGAAGGGCTGACCCATTCGCTATTGCGGCCCGTGACCCGCAGTTGCACCATCGGCTTGGCGAGAGAATTGAAATGGAATTTCTCAGGAAACTCAAACGCAATTTCAACGCGCCCGTCTTTGCCCAAGGTCTTCGCGTCATAGACAACCACTTCGGGTTTGCCAAATACTTCAAATTCGGGCTTGACCTGCTTGCTCATCCAATCGGAAAGATTGAGGTTCAGCGTCGCGACCTGCCGCGTGTTTAAATCGACCACGCGCACGGAATGATTGTTGGTATCAGCGACGAACAGTTTGTCGCCGGCGATGCTAACGCCGCTGGGCTCATAAAACTGCGGCTGGTTGATGTCACCCACGCCGGGAACGCCGGTTCCAGCAAATGTGTCTAAGCGCTTGGACGCGAGGTCGGCGACTTTGATTTTATGATTATATGTATCGGCGACGTAGACCTTGCCGTCTTTGTAAGCGACGCCCAACACATGCTGCAAGCGGGCTTTGCTAAATGGTCCGTCGATGTCGCCAAAGTCAAACAGCCCGGTCCCAATGAGCGTCTCGACGCGCGGCGGCGCGGTTTGCATGTTCACTTTGCGCAACGCGCTAACCTCGCTGTCGGCGAAATAGAGATTGACGCCGTCAGTGGTCATGCCGCTGGGCTGCGCCAGTTCGCTGCTGGATATCACGCCGTCGACAATGCCCTCGCGTCCGGTCCCTGCGAATGGATTCACCGTTTGCTTGGCGAGATCGAGCACCCACAGCTGATGCGGCCCCGCCATCGCAATATAAATCGGCCCGCCGGGTTTGCGCTGCACCAGCGCCCAGGGTGAATTCAAGCCCGTCTTTAACGCATCGCCGCCGCGTCGCGCATAAACCTGCTTGCCAACGCCCGCAACGGTTTCCACTGTTCGCGCATCAAAGTCGATTTTTCGTATGGCGTGATTTTCCGTATCGGCGACGTACAGCGCGTTGCCGTCCAGCGCCATGCCTTGTGGATGATTAAACTGCGCATCTTGAAACCCGCCGTCTTTCAAACCGGGTTCGCCGCCGCCGACGATATCAAGCACTTTTCCTGCGAGAGTTGAAACCACGATGCGATTGTGGTTCGAGTCGGAAATAAACAAGCGTTGGCTCTGTTCGTCCGCCAACACCTTACCGGGGAACTCCAACACCGTCGGCGCTTTTTTATCTTTTTCGAGCGAGACGGGAAACGGCTGAGTATTAATAATGTCTTTATGATTGCGAATCAGTCCACTGATAATTTCATCCAGCAAATCGTAATGCCCTTCGCCGGACAGCGTACCGACGATTTTGCCTTCGGGATCGACGACAGTAAGATGGGGCCAACCGCGCGCACCGTACTTCGTCCAGATTTTGAACTGCGCGTCGTTGACGACGGGGTGTTCGATGCCATAGCGTAAAACCGCCTGACGGATGTTTTCTGAATCTTGTTCATTTTTGAATTTAGCGGAATGGACGCCGACCACGACCAGTTCGTTGGGGTATTTTTTTTCGAGTTTTTGCAGGTCGGGGATTACGTGCAAACAGTTGATGCAGCAGTACGTCCAAAAGTCGATCAAGACCACTTTGCCCTTGAGGTCATTGATGCTGACGGGTTTGTCAACATTGAGCCAACCCAGGCCGCCGTCGAGTTCGGGCGCGTCAAGTTTTCCGCTCAAGTCCATTGCGCCCGCCATGGCGACGCCGCCAAACCCCATGTTAAATAGCCAGCGATTCATCAGGGTCGCGCTGGCGTATAGAACCGCAACACTCAGCAACATAAAAAGCCCAATTCGCATCCAACGCGGCGTTGAAGACGCCATAACACTCACCTCGAAAGCCCCTGTCGGGGCGGATTCCTGCATTGTATCGAAGATGTTCAATTGGCAAAAAAATAGCTGCGGCGCCAACTATGCGAGATGCGAATTCAGGATGCGGTCAAACTATTTTGCCTTATTTGCCTTATATGCTTTCAAAAAGTCATGCAGTTCTGGAATATGATCGGTGTTGATTAAATCAACGCCCGCTTCCATCGCGAGGCGCCAATACACCGGTTTGTCAGGGACGCCGTAAAAACGCACTTTTCGTCCCTTCGCGTGCATGTCATCGACAACGGTTTGAAGTTTTTCGCGCTCATCCGCAGGGATAGGCCCGTTGCCTGTCCATTTGAAAAGACGCCCCCACGACACCGCATACCACATCCAACCGTTATCCGCTATCGGATCATCAACGCTGTAGTAATTGCTGTCTCGGCAGGCTTTGCGCGAAGGCAACGTCACATATTTTTCTTTGAATTTCGCATCGCCGGTCAAGACAATCGTGACCGGGCCTTGCTTGGCGCCGTTGTCCGTGTAGGACGAGAGCATTGAATACGGTTCCAACATTTTTTGCAGCGCGGTTTGAAACGCATCGCCGCCGCGCTTCACGTCAAGCCACAAGAGAAAGGTCTTGCCGTCGCCGTGCACGGAGCCGTTTTCATCAACGCGCTTTTGCAATACGTCGAGATAATCCTTCTTCAGCGTGGCTTCGAAATCGGGCAGATCATGTGTCACGATGATTTCGCCATCCACCAGATAAATATCCGCCTCGACGCTGTAGAATTGACTGTCCAGCGCATCCAGCAAGGGGCGCTCATGTACATAATCATTATGCGAATGCGCATGAATCAGGTTCTCAAGGCCATCGACATAAACGGCGCCGGACAGCATGAATGCGAGTGGGAGAATACAATACTTTATATGCAGGTTCATCATTCACCTTTTAAGTTTACTTAAAAATAGTCCGGCTCGTTGCCGGGATGCCACTTGATGTTGCAGCCTGCGCTGGGGCGCTGATCGACCAGCGGTTCGTTACCCGCCAAGGCAGCATCTAACGCAGCGCGCAAATCGGCGCCGGTGACAGCCTGGTCGTTGCCGGGTCGGCTATCGTCGAGTTGACCACGGTACGTCAATTTCTGACCGCCGTCGAACACATAAAAATCAGGAGTACACGCAGCGCGAAATACTTTGGCGACGTCTTGGGTTTCGTCATATAAATACGGGAACGTGTAGCCCACCGCCGCTTTTTCTTCGTTCATCTTGTCCGGCCCGTCTTGCGGATGGGTCTGGATGCTGTTCGCTGAAACGCCAACGACCGCGACGCCCTTCGCTTGGTATTGTTCCGCAATTTGCTTGATCTCATCGCGGACATGAACCACATAGGGGCAATGATTGCAGATAAACATCACCAGCACGGCTTTCGCATCGAGAAAATCACCCGCCGAGACATATTCGCCGTCGGTGTCTTGCAGCGAAAAGTCGGGCATCAGCGTCCCCAAAGGCAGCATCGTCGAATTTTTAAGCGCCATCTTTCAACCTCCTTCCAAATTCAATGCAATCGTTTAATTCGCAAAGATTTGGAATCTATTATGTGTCGGATTCTATATGTTTTTCTTACAATTTATTTATGAAACATGCAAGTTGAACTTATCGAAGGCGGCTTATCGTTTTCTTCGAACCAGTTTGAGAAGTTCATCATGGAACAGCAGCCACCCCAAGCCAAAGAACGTGATGACGCCCAACCCGCAACCAATGAGCGTACGCACAAGATACATCAAAAATTTGGCTTCAGCGGGAGGAAACATCTGGCAAAAGAGCCAACAAACCCCTGCCATGCCAATCGAAGCCGTAAGCGACTTCATACCGAAGAAAACAAGCGGCGTATAACGCAAGGTCGGCATTTTGCGCCGAATCAAAATCAGCAGCAAGGTCACGTTAATCATACTCGCCAATGATGACGCCAGCGCCATCGACCACAACCCAAGAAACGTCGAAAAATAGGCGCACAGGGCAATGTTCGCCGCCACGCCGATCGAACCGGTTATCACTGGCGTGCGAAAATCGTGGTGCGCTTGAAAGGTGCGAACCATCACGCCGAAGGTCGCGTAAAAAAACAATCCGCTGCAATAAAAAATCAACAGTTCGTAGGTTGGCGTCAATAAGCCATTGGATAAAAATTCGATGCGGTTAAAGATCACGCCGATAATATCTTGTCCCATCACGATCAACCCCGCCGCCGCTGGAAGCATCAATAATAGCAAATATTTCAACACATCTGTTAACGTCCGCGCCGCGTCTTCGCTTCGGTCCTGTTCGAGATATTGGGCAATGCGCGGAAACGAAGCCGTCGCCAATGCAACGCCGACAAGACCTAGCGGAAATTGAATCAAGCGGTGCGCATAGGTGATGGAACTAATCCCGACATCGCCGTACTTTGAAGCAAAATAGGTTTGCGTAATCAAGGCGTTAAATTGATAAATCGCCAAACCAAAAATGCTCGGCGCCAAGTTTCTTAAAAATTGCAGCACGGCAGGATGAAACGGCGAGATACCCCTCGGCGGAAAATAACCGAGTTTCCAACAGGGGCCCATTTGTACTGCGTACTGCAAAAACCCTCCGATGATAACGGAACCGCCAAGCACGGCAATCGTATTTACCTGTCCATGATATCGCCACGCGATCAACGCGCCAGTTATTACACTGATATTAAAAAACGCCGACGCCAACGCAGGGACAAAAAAAACGCGATACGTGTTTAACACGCCCATCGACCACGCAGACATCGCAATAAAAATCAGAAACGGAAACATAATGCGCGTCGCCTGCACCGCCTGCGCATCTTTTGACGGGTCTTGCCCAGGAAAATCGAGAAACAACGGAACAAAATAGGGCGCAAGAACGATGCACGCCAACGTCACCAACGTAACCACCATCGAGAGCAAGTTAAATACGGCAAAACTCACTTCCCGGGCTTTTTCTTCGCCTTCTCTCTCTCGAACGCGGGTCAGCAGTGGAATAAACGCAGCAGAAAGCGCCCCTTCGGCGAACAATTGGCGAAACGTGCTGGGGATGCGAAACCCAATCCAAAACGCGGCCTGTACTGAAAGCGGGAAAAAATTTGAAATACACGCATCGCGAACCAAACCGAGAATGCGGCTGATAAAGGTCGCGATACTAAATAAACTGGTTGAGCGGAGTAAGGAGTCTTGTTTCATTCTGGTTGGAATTGTAGGCGAGTTGCGGCTGGGTTTGTATGCTCACGGCTTGTTATTCCAAAGCGCCTTCGGAGCGCGCGCGTCCATACGCGCATACATTGCCGTTGTGGACAACGGCGTTCCATTAACACGGCATTATATTTTGAATATCCTTTCATCCTGAAAATCCAGATTCAGACAACAATTCGGTGGGCTGCTGGCGCGAGCCAAACTATAGGGCTGCCGTGATCCCCCCAGGTGATTATGAAACCAATGCCGTCGAGGTAAACGCCCCCCTTATTAAGGGGGGAGGCGTCAAAGACGCCGGGGGGATTCGAGACAAGAAAATCTCGGCGCGGGCGGGGAGGGCGAGGCTCCCGCCGAGCCGTCCACAATGCGCCGCAACATATCCCTTCTCCCTCTGGGAGAAGGCTAGGATGAGGGTTTAATTTTTGCATTATAAAAACGATATCCAAGCCCTCACCCCAACCCTCTCCCAGTGGGGAGAGGGAGCAAACTTTCGGTATTATCCGGCTCACCAGGAGGTTCGCCCTCCCCATGACCAATGAAGTTTATGCCCCCCTTTACATTAAGGGGGTGGCGTCTTTGGCGCCGGGGGGATTCGGGCGCAACGCGTTGCGCCCCTACATAACTGATATATGAATTCCTGTTTGAATCCTCTACTATGGTTGGAGGAGAAAATCACCATGTTCAATCGACGCTCATTTCTACATTCACTTACAGCAATGACATCAGCGCTTTCATTGCCCCAAAAGGCAAATGCTCAAGATTCTGACATACTGGGCGACCTTCTGCCTCAACGGCGCCTGGGCAAGACCGATGAATACGTCACCATGTTGGGGCTGGGCGGCGCCCACGTTGACTCGCAATTTAATGAAAGCGGCGCCCAAGAGATTATCGAGACAAGCCTGGCGGGCGGCGTACGCTTCTTTGACACCGCCCATTCCTATGGCGGTGGCAGAAGCGAAGAACGATACGGACGCTTCCTCACTCCGAAATACCGCGAACACGTCTTCATCATGTCAAAGGCCGAACTCAATACCGCCGCCAAAGTACGCCAACAACTCGAAGACACGCTTCGGCGGCTGAATACCGACTACCTCGATCTGTGGCAGATGCACCAGGTGATGTCCGCCGACGACGCCGACGACCGCATCGCTCACGGCGTGTTAGAGGAATTCGTTAAAGCGAAAGATGAAGGCAAGGTTCGATACATCGGATTTACTGGACACCGAGATCCCGCCGCCCACCTGCGCGTACTCGGTGAGACCGACATATTTCAAACCTGCCAAATGCCGATCAATTGCGCCGACCCGAGTTACGGTAGTTTTATCCGAAGCGTCCTGCCCGAACTGGTCCCCCGCGATTTTGGCGTCATCGCCATGAAGACGCTGGCCTGCGGCGGCTTTTTTGGTGGAACCACCTGGTTCCAAAACGGGCCGAAACCCAAGATATGCCCGACGCGCATGAGTGTTCAAGAGGCGATCCATTTTGTGTGGTCAATGCCGGTCAGCGTGTTAGTAACCGGGCCGAATTCGGTAGAACAAATGCAGGAGAAAATTGACCTCGCCCGTTCCTATACCGGAATGAGCGAAGACGAGCGTCAGCAACTGATCGACAAGGTCGTTGATCTAACGCCTGACAGCGGCGTCGAATTCTACAAAGCCGACGGCTTGCAAACCAGCGCCGATTGGCAAAACCATTGCGATTAGGCGTGTGGAAGCGGTTCGCCTACCTTACTCACAAGTAGCCGCTTCTGTATAATTGGTTTCAGCTCATACGACTTGCCTTACGATACTCTCCGTAGGGAAACATCATACGAAATTTATTGGGAGAAATAGAATGTCTGACTCGAATTTAACCCGGCGCGAATTTTTCAACAAATCCGGTAAGATTTCAGCCGTCGCCAGCGCTGCGGCGATTGCCGGCCCCGCCATCAATGTGATGGGCGCCAACGACGTCATCCGCATCGGCGTGATCGGCCCCGGCCAGCGCGGCAGTTACTTAATGCAGATGCTGACAGAAGTCGCCATGCGCGAAGAACTGCCCATCCAATACACTGCAGCGGCGGATATTTTTAAAGGCTGGCGCGAACGCGCTGCACTCAAGGGCGAACAAATGAATGAAGACGCCTTTGATCGCGCAGGCAAAGTCGCTCAATACGACCACCACAAAAAATTATTAGAAGATAAGAACGTCGACGCGGTCATCATCGCCACCCCCGAACACCAACACGCGGTGCAATTGATTGACGCCGTCCAAGCGGGTAAAGACGTTTATTGCGAAAAGCCGATGGTGCAGAACATCGCCCAAGGCGTAAAAGTTTTGAACGCCTGCAAAGGCAGCAAACAAGTCGTCCAGGTTGGCACCCAACGCCGCAGCGTGCCTCTGTTTTATGACGCCCGCGATATGATTAAAAACGGCGACATTGGCGACGTCACGTACTGTGAAGGCTGGTGGCACCGCAACTTCCGCCCCGACCAAGTCGGTCACGCCTGGCGCTATGCGATCCCCGAAGACGCCTCGCCCGACTCGATCAACTGGGACGAGTTCCACTATGACGCCAAGAAACACGACTTCGACAAAGAACGCTACTTCCAATGGCGCTGCTACTTCGATTACTCGAACGGCATCGGCAGCGACTTGATGGTTCACCAAGTCGACGCCATCTGCTGCACCATGGACGTTGGCATCCCCAAAACATTGGTCGCGTCTGGCGGCATCTACCGCTGGGACGATGGGCGCACCACGCCTGACACCTGGAGTTCCGTCATGGAATTCGAGGAAGGCTTCCAGTTGAACTACAACTCGCGCTTCAGCAACATTGGCCGCCACGACCTCAAGATGGCCATGAACTACCGCATTGATAATCTTGACGAAGACGACCAGGGCGACGCCCTCGACGCGCTCGACATTATGGACGAAATGAAGTTGTTAGGTGAACCTATTGACGACTACGGCGTTCGCTTCTGCGGCGTAAAGGGCGCCATCGAAGTCATCACTCATCACCGCCTGCACGTCTGGCCCGAACCAACGCATATCTGGCCTGATAACGAATTGACCTATAAGGAAATGAAATTTGGCCGCAACGTCGGCGACGCAGTCAACCTCGCCGTCCGTACCCACATGCAAAACTGGGTCGAGTGCATGCAAACCCGCGAAACCCCGAACTGCACCGTGCAGCACGGCTTCGACGGCGCGGTCATCTCAAACATGGGCACCGTCTCATTTACCACCGGACGCCGCGTGGAGTGGGACAAAGCCAACATGAAGATCAAAGACGTTTAGTGTGTAACGTAGCGACCTGTCCTGACTCAGACATTAATCGTATTTATCGCTGAGCCACTTCGGGCGCGCTGAACCGATCAGATGTAAAGGCGTAAAAGTAATACACATAAGTAAGAATCTCAGCCGACTGTGTTCTATATGAATGCAGTCGGTTTTTCTTTGTGTTCAAACATAACAACTAAACTTAGTTAAACTATTCTGATTCAATAAACACAGAAAAATGGGCCTTATTTTCTCTTAACACCTTCATTTTCAAGACTCTACTGGGTAGACTAAGTTGGTCTTAAGGGAGAGATGGATGAAAATTTCAAATATTCACGCGGCGAAAACGCACTTATCGAAACTACTTGTCGATGTTGAAAACGGCGAAGAAATTATCATTGCAAAAGCCGGAAAACCCGTCGCCAAATTGGTTCCCTACTCTGACGGCCCAACCGAACCTCGCAAGCCCGGACGCTTAAAAGGGAAAATCGTGATTAAAGACAACCGCGATGAACCCGAAGATGAACGCCAAAACGTATTTCAGGGGATCGAATGGTGAAACTGTTACTCGACACGCAAGTGTATCTCTGGTGGTTAATGGACGACCCGCAATTGTCAGATCAAGCCAAGGCGGAAATTCGCAAAAGCCATAACGTCGTCTTTATCAGCGCGGCGACCATCTGGGAGATTTCCATCAATCGCAAGACGGGCAAGATCAAGATTCCTGACAGTTATTCGGATATCGAAGCTGAACAATTTTTGCCGTTGCCCGTCACCTCGGAACACGCGGTTGCGGCGGGAGCGATTTCGGGCATGGACAACGCCCAGTTTGAACGGATGCTGGTTGCGCAAGCCCAATGCGAAAACTTAACGCTGGTTTCTCACAACACAAAACTCGCCAAGTTCAAAATCAATACGATTCCCGCTTAGAGCGTTTGATAAAATACTGTGCGTTAAGCGCACCCGTAGGGCTCAGCGATAGATACAGTTATGAAAACTCAACCCGCACAGGATTCTGGCAACCACTATAAAACAAAAACCGCCCGTTCGATTAGAGCGGGCGGCTAAATATGCAATGGAAGAAAAGTAGTAGGTTACTCGCCAGTGATGGAGACGTTTACCGCCTTGGGGCCTTTGTCTCCATCTTCGATTTCAAACTCTACGGTTTGGCCTTCATACAGGTTTTTAAAACCATCCCCTGATATTCCGGTGTGATGAACGAAAAGGTCTTTTCCGCCATCATGCTCAATAAACCCATACCCTTTTTGCTCGTTAAACCACTTGACTCGACCGGTCACCATTGCACGGTCTCCTTTCAAACAAACTGTCTGATTTTGGGGCGCCCTCAGATCCTGTCTCTCCGGCGCTTTTCCAGACCATGCAGGTTGTTTGGGGAAATGCGAATCCGGCGTAATCAGGTACTTCGGTCCTGCCTCTTCCGGCATATATTACACTATTTTTGGGCGGCGCCTATAGAAAATGTAAAAAAAACGCGAGTCCGATATTCGGATTCAGATGAATGATAATATTGGTACTATCCTTAATTAAGTTTCTCTTTATAAAGCATTTACAAAAAAATCCCCAAGTAATGCCCTACAAGATGATGGCTGTTTTGGATTGGCGTAGTTCCATTAGAGTTCTATATCAGGAATCTCTGACGGCGGTTAACATATCAAATAGAAAAGCCCGGTCGTCTTTATTCGGAGGCATGAATCAGCCTCCGGTTCTGCGCAATGGCGCGTCGCACGAATGGATTTCGAACTCCATCAGCTGATACCAGATCGACCGGGCGACCGAATAGGTTTTCTAACTCGTCAGTCATGTCCTGCCATTCATACAGTCCGATGCCTTCATAGTCTCTCATTTTGACCAGCACATCGACATCGCTGTCAGAATGAAAGTCATCACGAAGAACGGAGCCGAATAAATAGAGCGATTTGATATGCCACTTATCGCAGAAATGTTTAATTTTGTCTTGATCAATTGTAAGATTCATCGAATGACCTCGCATGTCAACAGAACAGGCTTTTACTGTACCAGCATGGGTTCAATAAAAAGAAGGCCTATTCATAGTTTAGATGTTAAGGCTCCAACCATGAAGCAAATTCTGTTTCGGTGAGGATGGTCACGCCCAGTTTTTCGGCTTTGTCGCGCTTTGAGCCAGGGTTTTCACCGCAGATCACATAATCGGTGCTCTTGCTGACCGAACCCGTAACGCGCCCGCCGCGCGCGCGCACCATTTCTGCGGCTTGGTTGCGGGTATAGTTTTCTAACGTCCCCGTCAAAACAAAGGTCTTATCATTGAACGGTGAATCAACAGGCGCCGCAGACTCGCTAGGCTCCTGCTCAAATTTCAACCCGTATTCTTGAAGTCGTTTGAGTTCATCAATATTGTGTGGTTGTTGAAAAAACTGATACACGCTTTCAGCAACCGTCGGGCCGACTTCATGAATGGCCGCCAATTCGTCTTCGTTCAACTCTTTCAGGTCCCATAGGTTTGAACGCCCGCGCATCAAGACCTCCGCGACATGACTACCAACATGGCGCACTCCAATCGCGAAAAGAAACCGGTCTACCGGGCGCTGTTTGCTGCGCTCCAACCCGTCGATCACATTTTGCGCTGACTTTTCGCCCATGCGCTCAAGGTTCGCCAGCGCGTCTTTATCGAGGTGATATAAATCAGACAGGCAGGTTGTCATATTCAAATCGCAAAGCGCTTCAATCAATTTTTTCCCCACGCCGTCTATGTCCATCGCGTTACGCTGCACAAAATGTTCAATACGGCGTTTCAACTGATCGGGGCAGTTCAAGTTAATGCAGCGATAGACGACGTCATCGTCTTTGCTCTTTTGAATCTCGTCGCCGCATGACGGGCATTTCAACTCTGGCTTATATTCCAGTTGCGAGCCATCCCGCTTTTCGGTCAAAACGCGAACCACTTTGGGGATAATCTCTCCGCCTTTTTGAATGATGACTTGGTCGCCAATGCGGATATCTTTTCGCTTGATTTCATCGAAGTTGTGTAAGGTCGCATGGCTAATGGTCGTTCCCGCGAGCAATACCGGGCCTAAATTCGCCCTAGGAGTAATGGCGCCGGTTCGCCCGACATTGAGGTCGATGCTTAACAATTTCGTCTCGGCTTCTTCGGCGGTGAATTTGTAGGCAATCGCCCAACGCGGACTCTTTGACGTAAATCCCGCCTGATGGCGATGTTTAAATGAATTGGCTTTGATAACGAGACCGTCAACTTCAAAGTCGAGTTCATGGCGTCTTTGGTCCCACTCTTGGACGGCTTGGAGCAAGGCTTCGATTCCCTGCTTCACGCTCCAATTAGGAACCAGGTTAAATCCCCACGACTCGCAGTCTCGCATGAAATCGGCATCAGTATCGAATGTCGTCCCGTCGAGTTCTCCCAGCGTATGGACGAACAAATCGAGCGGGCGTTTCCGAACGATGCTCGAATCGAGCATTTTCAGCGTCCCGGCGGTGGCGTTGCGAGGGTTTGCAAACGGCGCCTCGCCTGACTCTTCACGCTCACAGTTCATACGCTCAAACCCCTTGGCGTGTAGAAAAATTTCCCCACGCACATCTAAATACGCAGGTGCGCCGTTGAGCGTTTGCTGTAGCGAACGAATGGTGCGCACATTTTGGGTTACGTCATCGCCTTGTTTTCCGTCGCCGCGTGTTAGTGCGCGTACGAGTTTGCCTTCCTGGTAAATCAGCGAAATCGCGACGCCGTCGACTTTGGGTTGCACGACGTATTCCATGTCATCCACTTCGAGAGTCTTGAGCAAGCGCGTATGAAAATCGCGCAGTTCTTCTTCCGAATAGGTATTGCTGATTGACAGCATCGGCACGCGATGGGCAATTGTTTCAAATTCGCTTAGCGGTTCCCCGCCGACTTGTTGAGTAGGAGAATCAGGCGACGCATATTGTGGATGCTCCGCCTCCAGCGTCTCCAGTTGTTTCATCAGCGCATCGAATTCCTGGTCGCTAATCTCAGGCTGAGCCGTGATGTAGTATAAATACTCGTGGCGACGAATGTTCGCGCGCAAGGTTTCTATCTCGCGTTTGACGCTGGCTGACATACAAGACGACCTCTCTTTTGGTATGAGACAGATTTTTGCGCCGATTGCCCCACCGCACAAGCAGCGCTTTCACCTCTCACTTTTTCTTCCACAGTCTGTGAAAAAGTAAAGCATGACGTAATCGTAAGGTTGAAATAGAAAATTATTTATCTATAGTAAACTGATAAACGAAAGTTAAAATAGTTGTTGTAAGACATTTTGTTTCGAATAAAATTGCAAAAACCTTGATTATTATAGGGATTTTTCCCTTTTTTTCATTTTTATAGAGGCAGAGCAATATATTCAATGTGTATCGAATTCAACAAGAGTAAAAAAAATCTTAACACTCAGAAGAAAATTTTACAAAAAAAGTATTGATATATAATATTAGGCAATGTAACATAGACCTATATATGCTATGGACATGCGTGCTGAATTCTCTTACTATTGCCCAGGGTTGAACATTTTAAAAGCCATTCTTGCCGTCAGACATTGTCGTTCAGTCTGCATCGGTAACATGGAGGTAAACCATGATCGGCGCATCGGGCAACGGAACTAATGTCGTGTATCGGTTTGATGCAGCAATCAACGCATCAATCCACATCAATGGCACACAGATTCCACCAATCGACGTGCAAGGGCGGATAATTAATTTCAGCCTGAATATGTTGCATTTTGAATGCGACCGCAGAATCCCCATTCCTGCGCGCGGCAAGTTGATTTTCATTTTGCGCGGCAGCGAAGACCCGCTTGAGATTCCTGTTGATATTGTTTCCCGGGCGGAAATGAAAAAGGGCTTTTGGAGTTGGTCCCGCTCAGAACGGTTTGAATTTCGTCTTGCCATCCGCTCCACCAACCATGAAGAGATGGAACGCTATCAACGGCACATGCACCGTCTCATCTTTGGTGAAGCGCATGTTCAGGGAATCAACAACGGCGCAAGCACTCCGCAAGACGACACCTGGTCATAATCTCCCCCTTTTTTCAATCTATTTTTGACAAGAGGGGCAGAAGTGCGTTCCGCGACCACCTAAAACGACTTTATGTATCTCCTTTCTACAGTTCAAACACGGCTGGCCTTGCCTTCCATAAACGCGATGCGCATGTTGGAACTCGCCGAAGCGCCCATCCAATTGTTGAAAATCATTGGTTGTTGATCCTCCTGCACGGATCGACTCTTTTAATACCTGCTTGAGCGAACGTAAAAGCAATTTGCTTTCGGTTTCGCTAACATCACCAGCCCTCCGGGTCGGTAAAATGTTTGCGCGAAACAACCCCTCATCAACATAGATATTGCCCAGCCCGGCAATTCGCCGCTGGTTTAGCAATACGTTTTTGATTGGCGCTGTTCGTCCATGCAGAATTTTCTGAAATATATTGAGGCGGATTTCCAGCGCATCCGGACCAAGACAGCTCCAGGAATCAAACATCTCTAACTGCCCCGGCTGAAAAATCGCTGCAAACCCGAACCGGCGCGGGTCGCGCTGCCGGAACTCAGAGCCCCCATCATCAAGCCCTATGCGCAAATGGGTGTGCGTCTCAATCGGTGTTTTAGTTGGAACATGGAGAAAACGCCCGCTCATCCCCAAATGGTGCATCAACACATAACCTCTGTCCAATACAATTGATAGAAATTTTCCCCGGCGCACAACGGCGGTAATCTTTGCGCCTTTGAGTTTTGATGCAAACTCCGCGCCCTGCTGAAAATAATCTGCCCGCATGACTTTGTAATATGCGATGGTACGCCCCAACGCAAGGCGTTCGACAGCGAGACGCACCGTTTCGATTTCGGGTAATTCAGGCATAACAACGTAGAAGTTCCTTCCCTTTTCCTTGACTCTCTAACGAAAGCAGCGAGAATGTTATAACACCCTATGATATAGCATCATAACGCATTTCGATTCCACCGTTCCAACTGAGGATATCGAAGATCATTTTTGAGTAAGGGCCGACCAATTTTATGAGTTCGACCATTCCTGCTTATTCGGATGGGACGTCCCAATCGACCGAAATTTCGATTCAACAGATTTGTTCGCCGATTCAATCCGAATTAGACCTGACCAAGAATTTATACGAAAACACGATACTCGCGACCTCTGAACGAAATTTGTTAGAAAAACTGGTCAGTGGTGACGGGCGTTTATTTATTCCTGAACCGTTTCGCGTTTCGGTGGTAGATGCAATTTCTGAACACTTGCTCAAAGGCGAAGGCAAATGGGTGCGGGCCGCAATGGCGTTATTGAGCGCGAGCTCGTTCGGCATTGAAAATGAATCCGCCCGGCAGATCGCAACCGGCGTCGAACTGGTACACCTCGCGACTCTTGTACATGACGATATTATCGACGAAGCCCCCATGCGGCGCGGCGTTGAAACAGTTTCAAATAATTGGGGCAACTCAATTGCCGTGCTTCTCGGCGACTTTTTATTTTGCAAAGCATTCAAGTTGCTGCTCGCCAGCAAGTGCATCCAGGCGCAAACCATGTTGACTCATGCCACCGGGCAGATGTGTTTAGGCGAGATTCGCGAGTTAGAATATTCCTACCATAACGGCGTCAATGAAGCCGATTATTTAGAAATGATTTCCTGCAAAACGGCTTCGCTGATGGCAGCGGCGACCGCCTCCGGCGCGGAGTTAGCCGAACTGGACGAAGAGACCGTCGAACACATGCACGGCTACGGCCACTGCATCGGCATGGCGTTTCAGATCACGGACGACGTGCTGGATTATACCGCCCATCTCTCGACCCTTGGCAAAGAACAAGGCGTTGATGTTCGCAACGGCAAGGCGACGTTGCCATTAATTCACCTCTTCGAACGTGAAAGCCAAAAAGCGGAAGCCATCCTGGATGGCGACGCCAGCGTCGAAGAAAAACGCGAAGCGCTGTTGGGTTTAATGAACGAGTTGGGTTCAATTGAGTATGCTTATTCCGTTGGACGCAAATACGGCGACTTGGCGTCAGAACATTTAAACGCAGTTGCGCCGCACGTTAAATCACCGGAATGCATACAATCATTGCAGATGTTAATTGACTTTATTCTTCGTCGGGATTGCTAATACGGCCCTCGGGTACGGACTCAACCAATTCGCCAATCATCACGCTGAGCTCTTTAAGTCCGTCTTTTTTGACGGCGGATGTTGTGATCCAGCGTTCATTCTCCCCAAACAACAATAACTTTTCCATACGTTTGATCTGTTGATTCAACGCGCCGCGTTTGAGTTTGTCCGCTTTTGTGAAAACCGTTATCGGAACCAAACCAGTCGTGAGAATCCAATCTCTCATTTGCACGTCCTGTTTGGATGGGTCGTGTCGGCAATCAATCAGATGGATGACGGAAACCAATGGTTCGCGGCGGTGCAGGAAATCCGCCATGGATTTCCCCCATTCACCCTGCTCGCTTTTGGAGACTTTCGCATAGCCGTATCCAGGCAGATCAACCAGATAGAATTTCATCGAGCCAGGCTCTATGCGCAGACTAAAATAATTGATGGCGCGCGTCTTGCCTGGAGTGCCGGAGGTTTTAGCCAGCGACTTGTGGTTGCACAGCGCGTTAATCAAACTGGATTTCCCGACGTTTGAACGCCCCGCAACCGCGATTTCGACGCGGTCGGCGGGCGGACAAAATTTCATCGTCGGCGCCGTGGTTACAAAGGATGCTTCAACAATTCGATAGCTCATAATTAGGTTTACTTTAGGTTCTTCCGGTATTTGGATACTTTATCACAAATTGAATTGCGTTTTTTTGACGCTTTTTCGTAAATCCTTGATCTTTCGCTGTATCAGGCATGGGTACAACTCTGCTCGCTTCAGTGCGGGCTTTCAGGCCCTTATGCACAGGCGCTCCCAGAGTTCCACCCACGCCTGATTGGTTTGTCAATTTATGAAATGCCGGAGCCTGTTTCTGAATCAATATTATGCCCATCCATCAATGTAAGTACTCACTTACCGGATGAACCTTACTTTAGGTATTGAACTTCGCGTTCGAGTTTGATGTTAAATTTTTCGTTGACCCGCTCAGCCATTTGCTGCGCCAGTTGGTTCACGTCGTCACAGGTCGCCCCGCCTAAATTGATGATGATATTGGCGTGTTTGTCGAACACGCCCGCATTGCCGACGCGCATTCCCTTCACGCCCGCTTCATCTAAATACTTGCCTGCGGGGGTTCTCCATCCGCCGGGTTCGGCGGGCGGTAAGTTCTTAAAAAACGACCCAGCGGACGGCTCATCGACGCCAGGGTGTTTGACTTCGCGCTGCTCTTTGATTTTCTTAATGTTTTCAAGCAGCGCCTCATCGTCGCCGGATTCAAATTTCCCCAAATAAGCCCCGAGCAAAATATCGCCGCGTTTGCGCGCTTCACTGTTACGATAGGTAATTCCCAACGACTCAACGGGGACATTCTCAATGCCGCCGTCCTTACGAAGTACGCGGGCTTCCAGCACAAATTCATGTACCAGGTTTCCAAACGCGCCCGCGCCGCCGACAATGGCGCCGCCGATCGAACCGGGGATGCCCGCCGCAAATGTAATATCCGCCCAACCGCGCTGCGATGCGTCGGTGACAAACTGGTCGAGATTGTAGCCACCGTCTACATGGACGGTGAAATCATCATGCCAATGAATTTCTTGCGTCTTATTCACGACGACCAGGCCCTTGAGCCCTGCGTCATCAATCAACACGTTGGAACAGCCCGCCAGAAAAATAAAGCGAAGCCCTAACTCATTCGCCGCCCGATAGGCCGCGATCAGTTGGTCTTGCGAAGTCGCTTCCAAAAAGAACTCCGCCGGGCCGCCAATTTGCAACGTCGTGTACGGGGCGAGCGGAACCTGGGTTCGCAGGCCGTCTCCCAACGCGTCGCGTAATGTTTGTTCGATAGAAGAAACGCAATCGGTCATTCTAAACTCAAGCGCAGCCACGAGCCGTCATAGACGTCGTGCTGGTCATACAGCATCCCTTTCGGCGACTGCTTTATTTCTTCGACCAGCGCCGTCAGCTCAGCCTGTTTGTCTTTGAAGTCGCGAAACGCCAGTTGAATCGCGCCCACAGCTACAGAGGTCACCAACAACGGAACCGGCAGTCGGAGTTTATTGGAGTGGATCACCAAGTACCCAGGCGCGGCGTTCGCATCTTTAGGAAGATTTTTTTTCACAACTTCGAGCCGGTATTTTTCAGATTCGTTTTCAATGGAATCATCAACGCGAAGCGACTCGACCAAAGTTGTAATCGTCGCCAAATCGAATCCGCTGTCTTTGATTTCCGCGCTCCATTTATCGGGCATTGCGTTGACAAAGGCTTTGGCGAGAGCAACCGTCATCGTGGCGTGAGACACAATAGGCGAAGCCGAGTTGATTTCTTCAAATGAAACGAGAAGCTGCGACGTAGGGGTTTCCTGCGCCGCAGCAATAAATGAACTAGTGCAAAATACGACGAGACAAAGCCAAAAGCGAATCTTCATAAGCGCCTGCGTTCTATTCGAATCGTTACGGGAATTACTTATTATAGACGAAATCAAACGCCGCGCATGGCGTTAGGCTAACTTGGCGTTTTCCACCATGATTGGTTTCAAGCGGCCGAATACGTCTTCCGGTGATCCAACGCCGTCAAATGAAAACAGGTTGCCGTGTTTTTTGTAGTAATCTTCTAGCGGGAAGGTTTTTTCTTTCCACACGCGCATACGTTCACGGATCACGTCTTCGTTGTCGTCGGGGCGTTTTTCGGCGCCTTGTCCGCGCTTGAGCAAGCGTTCGATGAGCAATGATTCGGGAACTTCCAGGTTTAACATGCCGACGAAATACAAACCAAGGTCTGAAAGTAGATCGTCCATCATTTCCGCCTGGCCAACCGTACGGGGGAACCCGTCTAACAAGACGCCCTTGGGTTTGCCCGCTTCACGAAGAACATCTTGCAACTCATCGTGAACCATCGTTTTAATCATTTCATCAGGAACCAGTTCGCCGCGTTGCATCAAATCTTGGGCGGCGGCGGCGTTCTCGTCGCCGCGGGCCAGCGCATGACGAAAAATGTCGCCCGAACTCACATGCAAAAACCCCAAATCGGATTTGATGAATTCAGCCTGAGTGCCTTTACCGCACCCCGGAGGTCCAAGGATGGAAAATGTCGGAATAGATTGGGATGTATCTGTCATGGGTGTTCGTCCTTTCGTGGAATGTCACGATGATTGATTACGATTTTCTTTGATCGAGTCAGAAAATCGCTATTATGCATTATTCTATTATAAGCCTACACATTGTAAGAATTTGGGCCAATTTTCAAAGGGATTCGTTCATCATTTTTTGAATTGAAATTAAAGGCTTCGTAGGCGCAGTCGAAAACGATACAGTATTTGCCGGGAGATTTTTTGTATGGACCAGCATTCGCAGTCTGAGTTTTCTTATACCGGGTCAGTCGAAGGCCGCGCCATGTTGCTGTCTTTATTTATGGCGGTGATAATTATTTTTATCAAAGGCGCGGCTTACTTCCAATCAGGATCGCTCGCCATTTTTTCGGATTTCATCGAATCCGCCATCCAACTCCCCGTTATCGTATTCGCCGCTTATTCACTCTCATTAAAACACCGCCCGCCGGATGAAAACCACTTGTACGGCCATGGAAAAATTCAATTTATATCGGCCGCGCTTGAAGGCGGACTCGTCATTGCGGCGGCGATGTTAATCTGGTATGAAACAGGAGTAGCCATCGCGCACGGCTATGAATTAGACGACATGAAGCTCGCAGCCGTGTTTTCTATCATCGCGGCAGGCTTGAATGGCTTTGTCGGGTGGTATTTGATCCGTACCGGCAAGCGGGTGAATTCCTTCATTCTGATTGCTGACGGCAAGCATATTCTCTCCGATTTCGTTACCACCGCCGCCACGCTCACTGGCGCCGTCTGCGCCTGGCTGACGGGATGGATCGTCCTAGACACGTTGGCCGCGATTCTTGCAGGCGCGTATATCCTGACCGTCGGGCTAAAGCTTGTACGTCAATCGGTCGGCGGCCTGCTTGATGAGGCTGATTCAGATGTTGACCGCATCGTACGCAAAGTTCTTAAAGTCGAGTCGGAAGAACACAGTTGGGATTACCACGCGCTGCGGCACCGCTCAGAAGGCGACAAACATTGGGTAGAGTTGCATCTCGTCTTCAAGCCGGATGTCTCGCTTGATGAGGCGCACGACGAAGCCAGCCATTTAGAAGATGAACTTCGCCAAGCACTCGACCAACCCGTTACGGTAACAACGCACCTCGAGCCAGAAGGCAAAGAAGCCGATAAAGACCCGCACGCCGAAATCAAGGAGACGCCGTCATGACAACGGAAAATAAGCGATTTATGGTTCGATATGAAGAAGAAGTCGAAACCGAAAAAAGCACCTGCGGCTGGCGAAAGCGACTGGTTTCACGAGAAGATAAAACGCCAGCGTACCTACACACCGTTCATATTAATGGCTCAAAGGCGCATTACCACAATCGGGCGACTGAATTCTATTATGTGTTAAATGGCGAAGGCTCCATCACATTGGATGGGGCCTCGTTTCCATTAAAAAAAGGGATGTTGATTCAAATTGATCCGGGTTGCGTCCATTCATCCGAAGGCGACCATGAAGTGCTGGTAATCGGCATTCCTGACATCGCTGAGGATGATATCTTCTTTACGGACGACGCCTCTTAAAATCCCCAAGGATTGTCGCGGAAATACTGGTCGTAGTATTTTTCGCCCTGGCTGTTGCTCGAATCGCGGAACTTCCAGACATGCCACATGTCGCCATTGCTGGCGACCCCGTTAGACGCATTATACGCAATCGACAATAGGTCAGGGTGCCAGTCGCCGCTGTCAAAATCCGGTCCCGCTGCGGCTAAGAGTCCAAACACGCCATTGGGAGAATTGGCGCATCCCCAATCTTCATACGAATAAAAAACGCCATTGCCGAATGGATCAATAGGTATTGATCCCATATAATTGACTGGCGTTGTCAATGGCAGATATATTTGTCCATTGAAGTGGTTATCGCCTTTCAATACAGACAGCCCGGCGTCAATTGGCTTTTTCCCGAAGAATGAGCCTTCAAAACAACATTCGTCTTCGCCGCCGCAGTCATTGCCATCAACCAGCCATAAGTTGGTATCGAGGTTCCTCATTCGCACCACATCACGCAATGAACGTATGTCGGATTGAGAACGTGCAATCTTGGCCCGGACTTGAGCATTGAGGAAATTCGGCACGGCAATCGCCGCCAAAATTCCAATGATTGCAACAACGATCAACAGTTCAATTAATGTAAATCCACGTGTTTTCATTTCACCCTCACATTAGAAACCGGTTTGATTTGTTTTGGAAAATTCATGATGAGGAGAAACTATAAAGAACTTTTGTTAGGCCTACATTACAATGAATCACAAATAAATTCTACAAAAAATATAAACTTTCGATTGATTTTTTGGCACAGAATCTGCTTTTTATCCTCTCGACAGTACCTTTATTGATATGAGGAGCGGTAAAAATGGGTGATTCAAGCTATCCAATCGGGCAAAATGTTCCTGCGGGAAGTTATAGCTCGTATCCGGCGCGGGCGACCAGAGCCCAAATTAATTCTCAGGCGGCTTCGTTTCAGTCGATATTGAGCCAGCAACAGCAACCGACAAACAGCGCCCCGACATCAACGATCGCACAGTCATCCGCCCCCATCTCCAGCGCACTGCCGCCTCAGTTTCAAAAAGAAACGCTGGAACTGATGGAAAACATGCCGCACCGGATGCAGCCGGGAGAGAATTTTCAAGACAAAATTCTACAAAGCCAACGCGAATACCAAAGCATGAAGGCCGCGAAATCTGAGCCGCAGCCAGCAACACAACAACCAACCGCGCCGCAGCAGATCGCCAGCGGCCCGACCTCCGCGTTTAATTCCGCGTTTGGGCAATCGTTCTCCGCTGCGCCGATTGGGTCGTCGCCTTTGCCTGCGGAGACGCTCTATTCCCAGCCGATGCAAGGCCAATTACAACCCGTGATCGAACCGGCCCGAAACGATAATCCTTTGCTCAACTCGAATACAACAGCGCCCAGCCGCGTGATGTGGTCAGAGGATTCGGCTTCTATCACGACGCAAGCCAGCCAAGCGCAAACCAGCGCGACAGGAAATGAAAAAGGCGTGAGTGAATCGTTCTTCGGCTTCTTTAAAAACGTCGCCAGTTTTGCGACGCTGGGATTCTACCGCCCGAATAACGAGCCAGCGCCAAGCGGATTGATGCGCGCAGCGTATCCATTCAAAAAATTATTGTGGGATGCGCCCAAGTCATTGATTGTTGATACGCCGACCAGCATTGCCAACAGCGTAACCAACAGCATGAACGCCAAGCAGCCCGATCAACCACAATTCGCGCAAGCGACGGAAACCAGCAGCCGTTCGAGCCGCCGTTATGCGTCATCGAAGCCATGGATGCACGCGCGGGCATAAACAACTCTTTTCAGCAATACTGCTAGTAAGCGCCGTCTAACAACGGCGTTTTTTTATTACATCTCAATTTGGGGAGGGCGAGTCTCCGACGAGCCATTATGAACCTCCATCTTACAACGGCGCTTTTCACTTCACTTTATCATGTGTTAAGTTATAGAAACTTCGAAGAAGGGGCAGCCATGAAATCACATACCGAATATCTTTATTTTAGTACGCAAAAACGACGCGACTATATCAATATCACTCATACGGTTTCTGAAATTGTGACAAAGAGCGGCGTGCAAGAGGGCTTCGTCATGGTGTCCGCTATGCACATTACGGCGTCGGTTTACGTCAACGACGCTGAGAGCGGGCTGATCGAAGATATCGACGAATGGTTGGAGAAACTCGCGCCGTTCGCCGACTACCGCCATCACCACACAGGCGAAGACAACGGAGACGCCCACCTGAAAAGCTTGCTGATGCACCATCAGGTGCTGGCGCCCATCACCGAAGGCGCGCTCGACTTCGGCCCCTGGCAGCAGATTTATTATGCGGAATTTGACGGGCGCCGCCGCAAGCGCGTCATTGTAAAAGTCATTGGCGAGTAGAAGCCATCCTTTCGCTGCAAGCAGCATGGGTACAACTCTGCTCGCTTCCGTGCGGGCTTTTAGGCCGTAATTTTCAGACTCAATGTTTTTGAGACGGCTTCTCGATTATTCCCGGCCCAAGAGGCCTCTTAAGCGGTAGTAGGCGTATTTAATATACTCGTTTTGAACGTCTAGAATCCCATCCACGTCCGTCCACCAATTGCCCGCGCTTAATCCGGGTTCAGGCGCAGGGACAACTTGTACGCGAATGTCCGTATCCACTAACGCCCGGTCGAACACCCATTGCGCCCGGCTGGATTGAAAATAGCCCGACACAACCAGGGCGGATTTGGCGGAATTGGATTGCATCCATTGCTTCATGATTTGGGTTTCTTCATACGTGCTAAACACGGGCCGTTCGGTCCAGGCGATGACGCGCTGCGGCACGTTGTGATAATCAAACACCGCTTTGACCAAGCGTTGCTCCATCAAAAACAAATCACGATAGGGCGTACCGTCAGAAATTGATTGCGGAAGCATAACCAAAATGCGCGGCGCATAATTTTCCCGGTATAGTTTCGACGCCTGTTCGGCGCGGAAGGTATTTCCGCCCCCCAAAACGATAATCACATCGGCGGGCTGAATCTCTGTTTCATAGACGATCGCTTCACCCAAGGTGATGAGTATGGGCTTGCGAAAGGCGTATAATACAACCGTGATTGCCGCGACAACCAATAGCATCCACAGAAAAAATTTGAGGCGCGATTTCGAATGAGATGCGGGCGTTCCTTTGCGATACCACGCAAAGGGAGGCAACGGGACGCGATAGCGACCGCGTTTAGCGGATGGCGTCTGTTTTGGAAGTTTTAACCGCGCATTCATTATTCAGCCCAAAATTAACGAGAAAAAATGTATGAGTTCAAAAAAATAGAATGACTATTTTTCAAAGACATCGCCAAAAGCGACTTGATATTTGCGGCGCAATAACTGAATGGGGTTGGTTTTCAACGCCGCAGAGCCGATAATGAATTTAAAGCAATTCTGTTGCTAAGACGTTTATTATAACGGAAATACGTTAAATACAACATGAAAAATTCGACCGCAAACGAAAACGTGAATTCTCAACAAAGCGCCTCTCAGTCCGCATTTCATTTCTGCTCAGAAAAACGCCCAGCGATTTGCCTGTTTATTTTATGCGGCGTTTTGTATTTCACCTGGCTGAACGCGGAGCCGTTGCGGACCCACATCGAAGCGAACCGGGTGCAAGCCTCGTGGGAAATGCTGCATAGCGGCGACTGGGTGGTTCCTACATTAAACGGTGAATCGTATCTGGCGAAACCGCCCCTGCAATATTGGGTGATCTGTCTGCTTGCGCTGCCCTGGGGCGAAGTGACGACCTTCATCGCGCGGAGCCTGTCTGCGCTTTCTATTCTGTTTACGGTCTGGCTGCTCTTTCATTTAGCCAAGGCGCAACTCAACGCCCGCATCGCCTTTTTCGCCTGCGTGATCTTTGCGCTGTCTCCGCTTATTTTTGAAAAAGGCCCCCGCGCAGAACTCGAAGCGCCGCTCACCGTCGCCGTCGCAGCCGCTGTCTTCTGTTTGTGGAAAGCCTCTCAATCATCATGGATGCGTTGGACGCTTGCGTCCGGCCTCGCGCTTGGATGCGCCGCGCTCATCAAAGGGCCGGTTCCCTGGTTGATTTTTGCGACCGCTTGGGCGGGCTTGATGGTCGGGACAAGCAATCGAAAACAAGCGGCGCTCAGCGGAGCGCTAGCCGTTATCGTCTCCCTGCTCTGTCTGGCTCCGTGGGGGCTGGCGCTGTTATCGCGCTTCGGTTGGGAGCAACTGTACGAAACCTTGTATTGGGAAATTTTCGAGCGCACCGTCAGCGAGCGCGAAATTATTCAAGAGCCGTTTTGGTATTACATCAAATCATTGGCCAAAGGCTTGTTCCCCTGGAGCCTACTCGCGCCGGGGTTGTATTTTCTGCCGTGGCGGTCGCAACAAGGCCGGGCGTTTTTTTGCATGATCGTTGGTTGGGCGATTGGTTCAGCGTTATTGTTTAGTTTTTTTTCCGGTAAAGAAACCCGTTACCTGATTTCCACCTACCCCGCCTGGGCGCTTCTCTTGGCGTGGGGTTGGTCAGCCCTGCCGGCGGAAGGTTGGCCGAACGCCTATCGAAACACCATGGATTTTGCCGCCCAATGGATGCTGCCCGCGATCGTCTACGTAGGCGCACTGATCGTCATGCTCATTTTTCACCCCGCAACCACCTACGCCATCGCGTATCTATTTTATGGCTTACTCATCATTGGCGTGATGAACATCGGCGTCGCCGTCCGGCGCAACCGTCCCCGTTGGCTGCTATTCGCTTTATTCATAACGCTGCTCGGCTTCAAAGGCTTCTGGAGCGAGTCCTATATGAATGAACGGCAACACAGTTATCCTTACGCCAAAATGGGCCATGAGATCGCCGAGTATCTCAACGAGGGCGAGCCGCTGGTTAGCGTTGGCATCTATCGCGCGTTTGTACAATATCCAATCAAGCATCCATTTCAGCATGTGAGCGCCTGGGAAGAATTTAAAGCGCTTGAGCAGGATAACAAACTGGAAGGTCGCTATCTGTTAATCACCCAAAAAAAGATGCCGCTCGATGCCGTGCACGATTATCCCTTAATGAACCGCTGGCGCACGAAACGCAACGAGTTTCTGTTATTCAAGATTGATGGTTCGGTTGAGCCATAGCGCTGGTTTGACGACTCAACCGAGGTGTCATTGCGAGTGAGTGAAACGAGCGAAGCAATCTCATTATTCGAAAAACGAGATCGCTTCGCTGCGCTCGCGATGACACAACCAGGATTATCAAACTACAGCCTTCGCCTTAGAGCGAGAATTATTTTTCCTAAACCTGACAAAAGAAATCCCCCAGAGCGAGCGCCCTGGGGGAAGTTGTTTAACACAATAAAGAATCCAGTTGGTTTGGGTTTAGTACAACGCCCAATCCATGACTGGAGTACCGCTATCTGCTGGCAATGCCCAGATGTCATACAAGTTGAAGCCTGGGTTGCTAGCGCTTCGTGGTGGGTCAGCCAATTCCAATGTAACGGAAACAAGAACTTTGTCTGGATTGACAGGAGCCTTGTCTTCATTCACAGATGGGTCATTGGAGTTTTGGAAGTTGCTTTCGCCGCCGCCAAGACGATCCATGCCATCGATCAACTGACGTACATCAGCATACTGCCAGGAACTATCTGCTGGATCACGGAACCAGTCGTCAGCGTGAAGTGCAGTCTCTTCTGAACTGCCGTCATCGAAGTTGAGTGTAGTGATTAACTCACCAAACCCATTACCAACGGTCGCGGACATACGCAGTTCTCTGTAGTTCCCTGGAGGGACCACATCAAACGTGAAGGGACCGCGCTGTGTATCGTTTAACATGAACTTGACGGAGTTCTTTAATCCTTGTTCAAGAGCGGCATTGTTGTAAGGACCAAAGACGTGACCGTTCAAACCGCTCATGCGATCTGGCGGCAAACCGTTAGCAACAAAGATATTGGTGTTGTCGTCATAAATATAACCAGAAACGACGAGATAGTGGTCGTTGCCTTGGTCATGACCAAAACCAACGACGCCTGTTATACCATCTTCATACTTATCGAGGGAAATAACGTCCCAAACGGGTATTGCAGGATCACGATCTGGATTGTTAAAGGTCAAATCGACGCGACCAGCGCCAGCAGGCGGCAGTGCGGCGTCTGAACTGATCCAGATGTTGTCGAAGAAGGAAGAGCCAGCGGCTCCACCACGACGCAAGCGAAGTTCGGCAATATCAAGAATATCGTCATTACCCGGACCGCCTGCTAAATATGTATCCAAACGGTCGGTTTCATCTGGATTGACCCAGAGATAGACGCTGTCGTTTTGACCAGGCGTCGGATCCATATCGATACGAACCAGGAAGTGGTTCGGTACGGTATAATCGATATCCGTTAGGCTGTCAGCATCGGATAAATTGCCGATTCCACAGAACTCTGAATTGAAGGGTTTACCAATGAAACTGGATTCGCCGCCTTCTGAATCGTAAAGGGTCATACCAGACCAATGGTCGGCCGCAGGGCCTGTTTCTTGGTAGACGAACGAGATCCAAATATCGCCAGCGTTTTCAACTTCTCCTAACATCCGACTAACGCCATCACCTGCATCACCAGCGATTTCGACAGAATAACCGCCTGTGTTTAACTCTGGCGAGGGTTGATTCACAACAAGACCCGCTTCGAGGATCGTGGTACTCAATGCACTGGGTGAATTCGCGCCGGAAGCTGTCCATTCACTGGCCCAACCGGGGCCGCCGCCAACAGCAATCGCATCCAGACCCGTACCTTCAGATTCATCTAGATAGGAGAATGTTTCATAGGTATTGAAGGAACGGAAGGCAATACCCACATTTTGGAAGTAACCCGTTGCAATTTGACCATCTTCGTGTGAAGTAACGGCCATACCAACATATACAGGGTCTTGCATGTCGGGAACAACGTGGGTTTCGTGGAGAATTTCTTCTCCTGTTTCTGCGGAAATATAATAATAGTTGAAGGTGTTGCCACGGCGTTCTAACGCCATGGTATAGGTAGCGCCTTCAGCAAAAAATTCTTGCATTTGAGCGGCTGGAAGAATTAAATCGTCGCCGCTCGAATTAGCATCAGTGTCCTGCTCATCACGCCACTGCGCCATGTAGTCCAAGTTCGTCCGTATCAGACCAAAGGCAAAGGCGGAACCAGGGGTCAGGTTATTACGAACCATAAGACCCGCTTTCGCCCAATCTGATGCGCCAGGACCATTGTTAAGATCGACGCGACCGAAAATCTTGAAATCGCCTTCGGCTTCCATGTAGACATAATGAAATTCGTCAGCCGTTCCCCAGATATCCGCGCCGCTGGCTTGGATCTCATACTCATAAACCGCCGCATCGAAATCCCCGGGGCCAGTGTTAACTGCTTCGGCCGAACCGGCTGCGCCAACATCACCGATATCCGTACTAACATCGAAAGCGCCTAATTGAGCAAACGCAGGCGTGGCAATCAATAGAGCAAATGCAAAAACTAAAAAACTAGATTTTCTTTGTAACATAAATGCCTCCCAATGTGTTTTCCACATTAAATTATTCTGGTGAACAATAGAAATAAGGATGATGTCTATGAGCACAGATAGACATGTTGGGTTTGCATAGATGAAATTCTTAAAATGCTTGCATTTAAACAATAGATTATGGACTATGACTCATCCTACCCACAAAAAAATTCAAAGATTAATTCTCCCCGATATTCATCACCTCCCGATCACATCAACAACCATAGAAATATTCATTAGTAGGAAACTTAGCACATTTTAATATAAAATGCGCAAATAAGTCAAGTAACCATTTAACCGAATGAATTATTTTCCCCCAATACGCAGATACAAAACCGATTGATCTAAAAAATCCATCTAGCGATTTTTTTTGAACATTTGACCAAATGTAGCGTGAATTAACCCAAAAGATCGCAGGGATAATTCTACGGACGTGGCTATACAGGGATTCATTCGATGAACAGGTTGTCCCCATTGACTTTGGCGTGTTTTTTTTGTAATTTTTTCATGTCTGTATTATTTTATGTATGGGGATCTTGGCGGCTTTCTCACTTTTCTACTCTCTCATCAAACAGATCCTAAACATTGGCGTACTTTAATTTGGAGCAATACGTTTTCTTTTTGCCGTGCATTAGGCGAAGGGAGGTGGAGGCCAGGCTATACACATCTGATAGAAGCAATTCTTTCGTAATCCAATTTATTTGGAGCCATTATTTTTGAGACCAAAATTTGAAACTGTTTTGTTAGTAAATATATCTTTGGAGGCAGTAAGAATATGAAAAAAGCATTGATAGCCTTATCTGCAATTTTAGTCGTCTCGTCTGTTGCGACTGCGCAACACTTTGCTCTCGGCCCCGACTGGGTCGCCGGCCAAGGAACCTATGTGATCGTTGATGACGGCGGCAACCGCGTATTGGTTGGAGCAGCGACCAATGGCGCCGATCCCAAACACGCTTGGGTCAACCAACAATTTGGCAATTCATACACCGTCAAATGCGACGTTCGCATGGACTCTTGGGCAGATGCACAAGACCTGAGCCGCGCGGGTATCGCCGTTCAGATTACCCCTGACGGCGTTGCAACTGACGGCGGCGGCGATCGCGGCCTCAACTTGTTGCTCCACGACACTATCGGTAATGTCCAATTTTTGAGTGATAACCGTGCATGGGGTGACAACGCTGCATTCGCGTGGGAAGTTGGCGTGTGGTATACCTTCGAACTGTCGATTGACAACGGCGTTCTCAACGGAAGCATTATGACCACAGGCGGCGATGACGCTCTTGTCTTGGATGAATGGGTAGGCTTCGCTGGTGATACAGACCGCGTTGATGGATTTGCGGGAATTACGCCCAGCACCAAAGTTGGCTTGATGGCTTCTTATGATAACTTTGAAGTCTCATCCGGCGGCAATGTTGTCTTCTCAGATGACTTTGAAGGCACCGCACCAGTCAAAAACACGCTCGGCTTGAGCTCGGCCTGGGTCGGCGGCGAAGCGGGTTATTATGTGGTTGACGGCGGCCAGCTGTATGCCATCGCGACCAATGGCGTAGATCCAAAACACGCTTGGTACAAAGAAGAACTCGCAGGCGGCGCGACGATCACAGCCGATATCAATATGCTGTCCTGGGATGAAGACAATGACGCCAGCCGCGCTGGCCTCGCAGTCAACATTCAACCGAACGGCACAGCGCTTGACGGCGATCATGACCGCGGCAACAACATTCTGTTCCACCAGACTCTGGGCAGAACGCAATTCTTGAATGACTTACGCGGCTGGGGCCCGGAAGTGGCGATTGAATGGGTAACTGAAACCTCTTATCCCATGTCAATTTCTACAGACGGAACCAATCTCGTTGGCTCAATTGCTGGCTCAGAGCTGGCCTCATGGCCAATCCCTGATCCGCAAAATCGCGCTGATGGTTTTGCTGGCGTAACCGCATCAACCTTAACCGGTTTGATCGCGGCGTATGACAACGTCGTAATTAGTGACGCAGCAGGTAATGTGGTCTTTTCTGATGACTTCGAAGTGTTCGTTTCTTCTTCGAACGATTGGGAAGTCTACGAATAATTTTGTTTCATTCATTGAAACAACAAAGGGCGGTTGGAAATCCAACCGCCCTTTTTCTTTGCTTACATTATTCGATGCTATTTTACTTTTTCTACTTTTAAATCATCTATATAAATGGGGCGGCTCGAATAGGGCGTCGCCCAGGCGGTGGGCCTGCCGGAGATGGGTTCTTCCGTCGCGGCGAATTCAAGCATCCAGGCTTCCGGCTCTTTCTCGCCTTCCATCCAGGCTTTGCCCTGCACGCTCCACTTGCCGTCCGGCGACTTAAGCAACTGCATCACGATATGCGCCCATGCGCCGGATTTCCATTTGTAGGGCGACTTCGCCACAACGTCGTCTCCGAGATACAATTCGAGTGAACGCGACGCTTGATTGATGCGCAGTTTGTATCCCATCACGCCGCACAGCCCCACGCCGAAACGGGGATAGCGGCGCTTGACGTTTTCGCTGAGAAAACGCGCCGAGACGCGGATGTTTTCATATTCAGTCGGGCCGAACAAAAAGCCCATCGTGTTCAACGGCTGCCCTGGAAGCGTCAGCACCCGATTCTCTTCTTGTTGTTCAACCTGGAAGTCGCCTTCGAGAACCAGAAAATCCATTGGGGAATAACCAAGGTCTTCTTTCTCAAAATTCATCGCATATAACGCATTATCTTTTTCTTTCGGCTCCTCCGCCATCAGAGGCGCAGTCGATGCTGCGAGAAGACATAGTCCCGCCATCCATTTCATGGTTTAAGACTCCTTTATCAAATTGTTTTTTATTCGTTTCTTAACGCATTCAAAAACGGGCCGCGCAAAGCGATTCGCGCCGCCAATGCCGTAAAGAAAAATCCAAACAAGAACAGTGCAATCACCGTCCCCGCCACAGCGCCAATTGGCGCTGAATTCGATGATGCGTTGAGACTGGGCGCAGCAGCGGTAAATCCCGCGACGGCGCCAATCAACAAACCAAACGCCAACAAGGCGCCGTGCTCATAAATCAAAGATGCGCGAACGGTGGATTCACGAAACCCAATCGCCCGTAGCAGCGCAAACTCGCTGCGGCGTTCGAGCACGTTACGCAACACGACGACGCCGAGGCCCGCGCTGCCTAACAGCAGACCCAAGGCGCCCAAAGCGAGAAAGATGTTCAAGTAGGTTTGCTCGACGGAATTAAACATCGCGAGACGTTCCACTGTATCAATCGCTTCGATGCCCATATCTTGCAGATAGTCATTCATTTTTTGCGCATAGTCAGCGCGTTGCTCAAAGGGCGCGTCAATCAACAATGCGCGGTAGCCGGTTTCCAGCGGATATTTTTCCAGGAAATGGTTTTCGGCAATGACTACATTTCCTTGAAGAATGGAACGGTCTAAGGCCGCGACCAAACGAACTTGAAACGGTTCGCCGTCTGCGCCGATGTAAGTCAGCGTATCGCCCAGCGACTTGCCCAGCGCCCACATCATTGAGGTCTGGTCAACAATCGCCGGGACGGCGCCGTCGTCAAATGGATGATTCAGCAGCGTCCAGGGCGAGGTTTCAGCGTTAATGGTTACGCCATCGAACACGCCCGCAAAACGAAACGCCTCGCGGCCTGACAATTGGCTGGGATCAACGCCCATCAAACGAGGCGTCTGAGCGCGGTTGAGATTGAGGCAGCTGGCGTCGTCGCCTTCGCGAACACGCATCGCGACGACTTTCATCTCAGGAACGTCTTCACGCGTGAGCGCATATTCATTCAGCCCGGATTCTTGATTGAGATCATGAACCAGCGGGATGGCGGTTTCGGCATACACAGCAAAGCCGCCGGTTCCTGAATTGCGCTGGTCGGCGCCTTCGAGCGGGTTCTGACGATTGGCGCCAACGGCGATGACCAGAAATGATCCACACGCGAGCAATGCGCCTACGGCAAGGCTACGTCCCGGACGGCGGCTGGCGCCGCGCAGCGAAAATTGCATCATCGACGGTTGGCCTTGGGAGGTTTGGTTCGCTTGACGAAGCAACCAGACGCGCATCGCCGCAAGGCCGCCGATTAACATCAACGAACCGACGCCAAAGAATACGCCCGCCGCTTCAGTCGAAGAGTCCGTCTGGACGCCGAACATAAGCGCGACTGCGCCAATCAGACAAAGCGCAGCGATGAGGGATGCGATCCAACCACGCTTGGTTGAAGTCAACGAAATCGCGCCTGCATCCAACCCCGCATGTAACAATTCGCGCGCGGGCGTATGCGCCTGTTTTCTAACCGCGAAATAAATCGCGATGAGTGAAACGGCCCAACTCGAAATCAATCCCGCAATGACGGTTCCCGGCTTGATGTATAATTGCACTTCTGCGGAAGCAATCGCTCCGCTCCACACCGACGACAATCCCCAAAGAACGGCCTTCGTATAAACAATCGCGATCCCGAGTCCGACGAGGCTTCCTAGGATCGAAAAGAACAATCCTTCGACGATATAGAAACGCCGAATTTGTTTGGGATGCAACCCGATTGCCAGCAGGACGCCGGTTTCGCGCCCGCGCTGTTCGACCGCGAAGGTGAACAACAACGCCGTCAACAACAAGGCGGCAATGATGAGAAAGAAACTCAAGCCGATAAACAAGCCGCTAAAATCCATTGCTTGTTTGCTGGCGTTGAGCGCTGTTTCGCGAACGGGTTGGAAGAAAAAGCCAAACGAGGCGGGGTTCACTTGCCCGCGCAAGGCGGCGTCTAACGCATCGGCGGAAAATTCACTACTTGGAATTCGTATGCCAGTTAATGCGCCGAAGCGGTTCGACCATATCTGCTGTCCAGCCTGCAATGAAATCACGGCTTTGGGCGCTCCGCCGTAGTCGTCCCAATAGGCTTCGTCTTTATCGCGTATCGCGTCCAGATTGATAATGAATCCAGGGTCCCAATCGCGGCAGTTGTCTTGGTCCGCCAGACCGGGAAATTCAGGCATCAGGCTTTTATCGGCTCCGGGCGACTGCATCGGCAATATCGAACCGACGGCGAATTTGGAAGAGCGTTCGATCAGACGGCGCATCGGGCCGAAAATAAAATACGTCATCTCAAGCGAATCGCCGGGTTGTAAACTCAGGTCATCCGCCAGCCATTGGTTGATATTAACAGCGTCTGAATTGGTCGGCGCCCATTGCGGCGATTGAGCGGTTTCATGCAACGGCCCCACCGCAGTAACGATTGAATAGGGCGCCCGGGCGCCGCTTGTTGATTCAAGAATATTGACGAGATAACTCAGTACGCCCAGCGATTTGTTCGATAATTTTTTAACGGCGTCTACGACCGGCGGGTCTATAAAAATGCGCTTGCTGCGTATTTCGACTTGCCCGGTTTCCGGCAAATCAAGGATTTCTAATTCAGCGTCTGCGAGTTGATATTTTTTTTGCAGCGTCAAGTTCAGCGCTTCAAAAGATACGCCCGGATTTTCATTCGCGCGGACTAACAACATGTTGGCGCGGTCATAGAGTTCCGCCCGTTCCTGCAACCATTTCAGTGATACAAACGCATTGTGGGGAGGGATTTGGTTAGCGCGTAAATCGAAGCGCCCCATCTGTGAATCACTCAAAACAGTGCGAACCGTCATGCGATAAGGGATGGTCTGGTCGGACGCGGTCGATAAGGGCGCGTCCCGCGAGAGGATGCTGGGCTTTTCGATGCGCAGCAACACTACGTCGCCAACGCTTACACCCAGGTTTTGCGCCATGCGTTGATTGATCGCAACGCCGGGATCGTCACCGTCGAGTTGCGGCGGATCAACGCCATTCATTGACCAGAAGCGTTCATCCACGCCCAGCGTCTGTACGCGGTTGACGCGGGCTTTGGTATCGGGTTGGCTGGCGGAAGCGTTCAAACGTAAAAGCGGCGCAGTTGCGACTCCGTCGAACGAGACTTGAACATCATCAGCGAGCGCAGAACGGAAGAAACGCTCTTGCGCCTGCATCGCGAAATCAGCCTGACCAATTCGAGACAGCGCCTGTTGGTGCAACGTCTCATTGATAGAAGAACCGACCAGCAGCGAGCCGATCAACACCGCTGCGCCGATAGCGGCGCCAAGCGCCACGCCGAGTTGCGAACGCCAATAGAATTGAAAACTGCGCCATGCCAGCGTCCAAGCGTTCACTGTGACGCCTCCCACGGCTGCAAACGTCCGTCGCGTAATTCAAGGATGCGCGACATGCGCTGCGCCAACGCCTCGGCGTGCGTGACGACTACCAAAGCAACGCCCTCTTCACGGTTGAGTTCTAACAATAATTCGGTAAGAGAATTCGCCGACTTGCGGTCAAGCGACCCGGTGGGTTCATCCGCCAGCAGCAATTTGGGTTCGTTGATTAATGCGCGCACCACTGCCGCGCGCTGGCGTTCGCCGCCGGAAATCTGACCGGGGCGCGCGTTCTTACGCTCGCCGAGTCCAACCCGGTCGAGCAAGCGGTGCGCCCGCGACTCCGCGTCGGGATGAGGTTGCTTCGACGCAAGCGTCGGCGTGAGAACATTTTCTAAAACGGTCAATTGCGGCAAGAGAAAATGCAATTGAAAAATAAAGCCGATTTCTTGATTGCGCAGATCGGCAAGTTCGTCGGTATTCAGTTTCGCAAGGTCGCGCGAAGCGATAGTGAGCGTCCCCGATGTGGGGACGTCTAACGCGCCAATTAAATTCAGCAGCGTGGTTTTGCCGGAGCCGGACGGCCCAACAATCGCCAGCGACTCGCCCGCATTGATGGTCAGCGAGCAATCGTTCAATACAGGACGCGCGTCAGGCCCATCATATTGTTTGGCTACGGCGTCTAAGACGACTAAAGGTTGAGAATCATTCATGAGTTCGTATCCACCGTTTGGCTTTCATTTCAAATCGCGGCAACGTCCCCGGCGAGACGGTCTCGATGGGGATGCGTAAATGATAGGTTTTATACAGTTCAGTCGACAAGCGGTGCGGCAGCGTTTCGGGATGGTCGTAGCCCGCCGCCGGTTCCACCAGAATTTTCATTTCTGTCATTGACGCCTTGGCGCAAATTTCTACGCGATACTCCACCGCGTCTCCGCAACGGCGGATGATTTCGTCAATCGCGCTGGGATACAAATTCACGCCGCGCACAATCACCATATCATCATAACGACCGAGGATGCCGCCGGGAAACGCGGCTTCCGGGCGTCCGTATTTTTTCTGATTGTCCCATGAAACGCGCACCATGTCGCCTGTTCGATATCGTAGCAGCGGAGACGCGCTGCGTCCCAGCGGGGTCAATATTAACTCGCCGGTTTCGCCGGACTCGACAGGCTCAAGCGTATCGGGATGCAACACTTCTACCAGGTAGTTTGGTTCTAACGGATGCAAAACGCCGCGATGTTCGAGCGACTCAAATGTCACGGGGCCGACTTCAGTCATGCCGTGATGATCGAACAATCGCGCGTTCCATTCCGACTCAATGCGCTGACGAACGCTGGGCGTACTGCCGCCCGGCTCGCCCGCAACGATGATCTTTTTAACGCCGCATCGGGAGATATCCATACGCTCATCGCGTGCGGACTGCGCCAAACGCAGGGCGTACGTCGGCGTACAACACAATACCGTCGCGTTGTTGGAAAACATGGTTTGGAGACGGCCCACGCTGCTCATGGCGCCGCCGGGGATACACAGGCAGCCGATTCTTTCAGCCGCGTTAAACGCCGCCCAGAAACCTAAGAAAGGGCCAAAGGAAAAAGCAAAAAAAACGCGGTCGGCTGGCGTAACGCCCACTTCTCGAAAAATGTTCATCCAGTTTCCCGCGACCCAATCCCAACTCTCCTGGGTATCGAGCCAGCGCATCGGGTAACCGCTGGTACCGCTGGTTTGGCTGTAACGAACGTAATTTTCTATCGGTTCACTGAGGTTGGTTCCATAGGGAGGATGATTTTTTTGGTCTTCGACGAGTTCGTGTTTCGTTGTAAACGGCGCATTCGCATAAAACTCATCCAGGCTATTTAGAGGAAACTTGAATCCCGCGTCTTGATATTTTTTTGTATAAAACTTATTGGTTGGAATGATTGCTTCCAACAACGCATTGAGTTTCTTCAATTGCGCCGCCTGGATATCGGCGCGCGTACTCAAACAACCATCATTCATGAGCGAGGCGTCTCCGCAGGCGGCTGCGCGGGTTGCACGATGGCGTGCGCATCGATTGGTTTTTTGGGAGCCGGGTTGGGTTTATATAATGTCACCATCGTGCCGCCGACGGCTGCAAGCGCGATTCCCATGACAAATTGCCAACGCAACGATATCCACCCGCCTGCGGGCGGATGCAAAGTTAAAGCGACAATGGCGTTCACGATGGGCGCGCCGGCGAAAATAATCGACATAACAACAGCGGGCGAGCCTTTGGCGCCAAACGCCAATAAGACGCAGAAGGCGCCGATGGCGCCGACGATGCCCGCCAGCAGCGACCAGACCATGCCCTTCATCGGAAACGTCCAAGCCGCGCCGTTTATCACAAGAATCAGAAACGGGGCCAAGACAGCCGTCAGGAAATAAGCCAGACCGACGAACAAAAATGCTTTATAGCGTCCATTGACCGGATCGGCCATGCCCATTTGCCCGGTGTGTAAAAAGATTCCATACAGCCCCCAACTGGCGACCGTCATTAATGCAAAAATCAGCCAGGTCATTCCGGCTTGTTGAGATGTAGCATCCGCCATGCGAAAACTCCTTCAAGAATATTTATTCCGTAAATACTTCGATCTGGCTGATGAAGCGTTCCGGTAATGGAATCGACTTTACCTTGCCGTCTTGAAACGCAACGCATACGACCGTTAATGTTGCGCGGGCGATTTCTTCACGCGGCTCCGGCTCCACACGCTGGAATATGAAATCATAGGTCACGGTTTTTTCTCGAATCTCTTTCACGCGCAATTGAATCTCGACTAAATCTTCAAACTGCAATGGGCGTGTATAACGGCAGGTTACTTCGCCGCGCGGCAGCGCAATATAGCGCTCGCCTTCGCGCATGTGAACGGAGTAATCAATCGAACGGTAAAACGCATGTTCGCATGATTCCATAAACACAAAATAGCGCGACCAATGAACGATGCCCGCCAAGTCGGTGTCGGAAAATTCGACCCGCCGACGGTGGGTATATTCGCTTACCATGATGCAATCTCCATGTTGGATTTAGTTCGATTTCATGCAAACCGATTCATACGCGGCGGCGACGTCTTTCGCCATCCGTTCAACGGAAAAAAGCGCAAACGCCGATTCACGCGCGATGGCGCCTAATTTTTTCAGATCATCAGCATTCAACAATAATGATTGTAACGTATTTTTTAACGATGCCGGATCATCCGGGTCGTACAACCGCCCGCCCGGCGCCGCTTCAAGCAACTCAACAAACCCCGCATGATTGGGCTGTACGACAGGGACGCCCGCCGCCATCGCCTCAATGACGTATAAGCCAAACGCCTCGCCGTACATGGCAGGGACAGAAAATATCGTAATCGAATGAAGGAAGTCGATCTTCTCTTCCCGGCTGATGTTGGGCAGAAAGTCTACATCATCGAGTACGCCAGCGGTTTGTAGTTTCGATTTTTGTTCTGCAACAAAATGTTCATCGCCCGGGGTCATGGTGCCTGCGATGCGTAGTTTCAAATGTTGGAGGTTCTCATTCTGTTTCAATTCAATAAACGCGTCGATTAACGAATGAAGCCCCTTGTCTTCGCATTGCCGCGCCAGATAGCCAATCACCAGCGGGTCCATCGGCAGCGAAGGTTCGCGGTAGCCGTCCAGCGAAACGCCGTTGAGAATCATGTGGACTTTATCATCCGGCAGTTGCAAGCGCCCGCGCATGAGTTCGCCATAATAATGGCTCACGGGAATATAGCCGTCGATGTAGGCTTCGCAGTCGCGCAACGCCTGCCAGCATTGTTCATTAAATGGAGGCCGAAGCGAATCAAGGAACCCGTCTTCGCCTTGCAAGGTGCAAAACACCGCGCAGCCGACTTCGTTTTTTATCGTCCGCGCAAGCCCGGCTAACAACCCATTGGAAAGGCATATCACATCAGGACGCGGATCTTCTTTGAGCCATTCAACCAGACGTAGCACTTCTTTTTTTTGATTGCCTTCTTCGCCCTTCAACGTCGAGAGCGTCAGTTCGCCTAAGTCTTCCGCTTTGGTCATGCCCGCTTTTTTTGAAGCTGCCGTCAAGAGCGACTTGCTATCGAACCAGCGGTCGATCCAGCGCGGCGTGTAGCGAAAAATAGAACTGATCTGTTGCAGATATACATTCACGCCGCCGAAAAAAATCGGCGCGTCGGCGGCCACGCTTTCGTCTTCAACCATGATGGGCAAATACAGCGGCAGCATGACCGCATCGTGGCCTTGCGCCCGCAGTGCGCGCACTAGCGCATTGTCGCGAACGCAATTGCCGCAATAGAACGTACCGGTTCCCGGCGTGATTTGGATAATTCTCATGTCGTCGCTGCAATCAACGGCCGCCCATGCGGCAGCGGTTTGGGCAATTCGACAAATTCAGATACAGCAGAAAATAACGGGTCAAAATCTTTTTCCAGATGCCCAATCAGGCAATCCGTCAAATCGCCGCGCAGATTTGGATATTTCATTAAGAAATCCTTAAAACGGAAATCTTGATCGTAGAACGCGTACACCAGTTTGCGCATTGCTTCGATCATAACGATGAGTTTCTCGCCATATTCTGCGAATTGTTCAGCGGAAACGTCATTGCGTTCGAGCGCTTTGTGAATGGCTTCGCCCGCAAGTTCGCCGCTGAGCAACGCTAACAAAACGCCAGATGAAAACACCGGGTCTAAAAACGCAAACGCGTCGCCGGTTAAGACCAAGCCATCCGATGCGCAATATTCGGAACGATAGGAATATTCACCCGTCGCCCAATAGTCAGTGCAGCGCTCGCCAACAGACAGGTGGTCTTCGATCCAGGGATTGCTTTTGATTTCCCGTTGAAAAATCGTATCCAAGTCGCGACTGTCGCGGTAAAGATATTCACGCTCGGCGACCAGACCCACACTGACAATATCGTCAGGCAAGGGGATATACCAGAACCAGCCGTTGTCAGGGATATACGCAACTGTGGTCGCGCCTTCGTCTTTGCCTTCGTCGCGCTTGGCGCCTTTATATCGGGTCCAGATAGACGTTTTGTTAAGTTTCGGGTCCATTTTGCGCCAGCGGTTTCGCGCAATGGCCAACGAGTTTCGGCCGCTGGCGTCGATGGTAAACGGCGCCCGCAGTTCTTTACGGTTTTTCTCTTCGTCTTCAATCACCACGCCGACGGTCGCGCCGTTTTCAACAATGAAATCTTTCACCGCCACGCCGTCTTGAACCTGGGCGCCCTGTTCACGCGCATGGTCAATCATCAATTGGTCGAATTGATCGCGCGGCACCTGCCAGGTACGCGACGCTTCATGTTCCATGTGTTGTTCAAAGTAAAACGGCGCAGAGAGTTTGCCCATCGGATTGACAAACTGGACGCTGTACTTATTTGTATAACCAGCCTGCTTGATCTTGTCCAACACGCCCAGCCGCTCCAATGGAAAATAGCAATACGGCAACAACGACTCGCCAATGTGATAGCGTGGAAATTTTTCTTTTTCCAATACCATCACGCGACGACCGCTTTTCGCTAAAACCGCAGCTGCGGAGGCTCCCGCAGGCCCGGCGCCGATTATCAGCGCGTCAAAATCATTTGTAGATGTCACAGAGTTTCTCCTACTCGATCATCGCCCGGCGGTAAAATCTCGATCACGTGCGCGATTGGTTCACCGCTGCTCATGCTCAACGTGTTGCAGCGTCCATAGAGTTCCGGCCCAGGCGAAATATTAAAAATGCGCTGCATGAGCCCGTCCGCTTTCATACGGAAATAGGCGCTGGGTTCACTATGATATTGGACGGCGAACTGGTTCAGAATTCCGCCGAACGGCAAACGGCCTTCTTCGACCAACAAGCGTGGAATTTCATCCAATTTCGTTAAATCAATTTGGATGGCGCCAAACTCAACCGGCTCGTTATCGTCATCCAGTTCTAACACCACAAGACGGGTCAGAATGTCTCCTTCAACCGCCTGATTGAGAACGCGGAGATGAATGTCATCTTCATAAAACGTTTGCAGCGTATTGGTCATATCGCTGTCATGCACCAACAGCATCCGTTCCGGTTCCGGCATTTCAAGCGGCGTCACCGGCTCCATCAAACGCACGGTGTACCCATGGCGTTGATACACCATCGGAAAGGGCAAAAACGGTTCTTTGATTTCAGGCAGCAATGCGGTAACCATAGCGTTTAAATTTAAGTGTATCGGACTTCTTGATGTTCAGGCAAAAAGTATTTTTTCAATCCTTCATCAATACGCAACAATCCGTCGCGGGTGAGATGGATCGCCTCGTCGTCGTAATCCAAAACGCCGTCGTTTTTCAGTTCCTGCAAAGGCCCAGCGAATCGCTCAAACACATCAACGTCGAATTTCTCTTGAAAATACGCGCGGGGCACGCGGCCTAATTTATGCTGAAGAGCGAATTCACGAATCAAGCGTTCGTCGTCAGTTAACGGTTTGGCGCGATTGATGGGCAATTCGCCCGCTTCGACTTTTTCGAGATAAGGACCCATGTCTTTTTCGTTTTGCGCATGGACGCCGCCGTAATGCCCAAACGACGACACGCCTAACCCCAGCATGTCGGCGCCGCTCCATAACATGTCGCGGTAGATGAATTTGGTTGATTCAGGGTTCTTGACTGCGGTGTAAGCGCTGGTGACGGTGTAGCCCGCTTCTTCAAAAATCGCAAACGCTTCTTTGACCCAGCGGCGCTTGGTTTGCCAGTCGGCGACGGGAGCGATCTCGGTTCCCTTCTCTTTCATCATGTCGCGGTAGATGGTGGTGTTGAATGGAATTTCCATTTGATAAACCGTCAGGCTGTCAGGCTGCATGGCGAGCGCCTTGCGGACAGCGTCCAGCCACTTTTCATCCGTCTCGCCCAACATGCCCGCGATCAGGTCAATGTTAATCTGCGGAAACTCAATCGAACGCGCAAAATCATAGGCGCGGCCAATTTCACCGGAGCGATGGGCGCGATTGTTGAGTTCTAAAACCTGGTCGTCAAAATGTTCGACGCCCAGGCTTAAGCGCGTCACGCCGATGCTACGAATCGCTTCCAGTTTGGCTTCGGTCAAGGTGCCCGGTTCGCATTCAAAGGTGATTTCTTCGGCGGCGTCCCAGGGCAATTTTTTCTGCATGGTTTCGACCAGGCCGGTCAATTGATGCGGCGACAAAAATGAAGGCGTACCGCCGCCGAAATAGATGTACTTCGGTTTGCGCCCGCCAATGATGGGCTTGTCGGCGTAGAGTTCAAATTCACGGGTGAGGGCGTCGAGATAACGTCGAATTTCAGACGAGTTTTTATCGGTATACACGCGGAAATAACAAAAGTGGCAGCGCTTGCGGCAAAAGGGGATATGCAAATAGATACCCAGGTTCGCCTCAGGATGCGGCTGGCGCTCAATCGACTCAAACGCCGATGACACATAGTCCGGCTTCCAAACCGAAAACGGCGGATAGTTGGAAACAAAATAACTACCAGCCGTGGTCTTTTTTTCTGATTGCGTACTCATTCAACGCTCCTCATTAATTCTTTGGGCCGAACCCATACATCACGCCGTCTAACGCGCCGACAATGACCATCCCCTGGCCGACGGCGGGCGTACTAATAATGCCTTCGCCAATTTCATACGACCAAATTTCACCGCCGTCTTTGACTTCGAGTATGTAGAGACGCCCGTCTTCTGAACCAACGACCAACCGGTCGCCGCAGATCACAGGAGAACTATCGACTTTTCCGCGCGTACGAAACTCCCAGATAGAATCTCCGGTTTCTTTATCAACGCAATGGACGCGACGATCGCGTCCGCCGAAGATGACGTATTCATCCGTAATCGCAGCGGATGAAAAATAAGGAAAGTTGCGGTTGCTATAGCTCCACACAACTTTCTGCGCTTCTAAATCAATGCAAAGAAATTCGTTACCGTAATTTCCAACATACGCCTTACCGTCATCAAGCGCCACCGTGGCGGCGATATACGCCTCCGCGTCGATGTCAGCGAAGGGGGAGCCGTCTTTGATTGAAACGGTATGAACTCGCGCATCGCATCCGCCCACAACGATTTGTTTTTCATCAACCGCAGGCGAACCGTTGATGTAGTTATCGGTGCTGTACATCCAAATCAATTCGCCCGTCTTGAAATCCAGGCAATAGAGCCGACTGTCATAACTGCCGAACAACACGCGTAACGAACCGTCGTCCGCGCGCGTCCACATGGCGGAGCCCATGATTTTATCTTGGGTCTCGTATTTCCAGCGCAAATCGCCAGTCTTTGCATCCAGGCAATATAGGTTCGCATCCGATGAGCCGACGACAACAGCGCCATCTAACGCCATCGGAGACGCTTCGACCATATCGTCCGTTTTAAACTTCCAGCGCTCTTCGCCGTTTTGAATGTTCAGCGCATAAATGTAATTATCTTGCGAACCAAAATAGACGCTATCGCCCGATATCACCGCCGAAGAAGTAATTGGTTGCTCTGTACGAAACGTCCAGCGCAACTCAAGCGCCTTTGGCAGCGTTCCCTGTGCGACGCCGTGATTTGACACGTCGCCGCGAAACAGCGGCCAATCGCCAATGGGTTGTGCATTAACCGCCGCATTGAAGCACAAAAAAACAAATAGCAAAATCGTTGTTATTCTTATTCGCATGATGGAATCGACCCGAAGATTATTTTTCATTCATTGTACAACTTAGTCTGCTCGAAGTAAAAAAAAGTTCAACCATATAAGGAGATAAAGCGTAAATTACTTCTTGGAGTCTTCTAATTGTGTTTTGATATTTTTGAGAAACAGGCGGATTAAACTGTGGCTGAATTTGTTGTGAGCGCATGGCGGTACAGCTGTTGAAAATCTTCGACGGTGAGGTCGCGTGGATTGAAGGAGCCTGTCCATTGCTGGGCGGCAGCTTCTGCCAGAATGTGTACATCCTCTGGCTGCACGTTGAATTCAGACAATGAACGCGGCATTCCGGCGGCGTCGAGCAGTTGCTCTAAGCGTTGCGCCAAGCGTTCGACCGCGTCTTCTTCACAACAATGCGAATCAACAACGCCAGCGAAAAGCGCTAGTTCGGCGTACTGTTTACGCACTTCGGAATCTTGCGCATTCCATCGGACAACATGCGGCAGCATCATCCCGACCGCCTGCCCATGAACTAGGTGATATTGGGCCGTCAGTGGATTCGCAACCGCGTGGGCCGCGCCCAACATGCTGTTCTCGATTGCGATCCCCGCATAGGCGGCGCCTAGCAACATCGCAGCGCGCGCATCCTGATTGTCAGGCTCTGACAATACCTGCTCGTAACTTAATTGCGTCAGACGAAATGATTCACGCGAATAAAGCCACGATACCGCGTTGCGTTTTTTTGTGACGGCGGTTTCGACGGCGTGGGTAATCGCATCCATACCGGTGCGCGCCGTAACGAGTTTCGGCTGCGACAACGTCAATTCAGGATCAAGAACGGATATACGCGGCGCCGCCTTGGGGTCGCCGCACGCCATCTTGACGTGCGTTTCAGCGTCGGAGATCAACGCAAACGATTGGCATTCGCTTCCCGTCCCCGCCGTGGTCGGAACGGCGATTAAGGGCAGCATCGGTTTTGTCGCTTTACCAACGCCCCAGTAATCTTGCATGCGTCCGCCGTTGGTCAGCAGAAAGTTGCATCCTTTGGCGGTATCTAAACTACTGCCGCCGCCAAGGCCAACAATCAAATCAACCTTCGCTTCACGCCCGACATTCACGCAGCGCTCAACGCATTCCGTGGTCGGGTTTTCAACCGTCTGACTGAAAACGGTTACATCCAAGCCAGCAGAGTTCAGCGCCTCTTCTGCGCGTTGGGGATGACCAGCCTGGATCAATCCAGGATCGGTCACAAGCAGAACGCGCGTCCCGCCCAACTCTTTGGCTCGTTCGCCTAAACGAGAGACGGCGCCGTTTCCAAATACAAGCCGGACGCGGTTATGATGATCGAACCCGATGGTTTCAATTTTCATAAAATTATTTTTTTACCGTTTGAATAGCGCGGCGTTTATACAAAAACTCGAACAAGTTTCCTTCGTGCGGCTGGTCCCAGGTTACGCGCGAGGTTGGCAACGCGCCCAAGTTTAAACGCTCGATCAATGGGCTGCGCAATAGTTGCTTGATAAATGCGGCGTCTTCGGTCACTGCTGTAACGACCAATGAAGGCCCCATTTTTTCGAGCATCTGATCTTGTGGAACTTCAACCACGCTGGCATAGGGAAACAAAAACTCACGGTTCGCAAGCGGATGGTCAAACGACTCGCAATGCACCACCGTCGGCAACATGTAAACGCTGCTGCCTTTTTCGACCTTTCGCTCGCTGTTTCGATACCGCGCGGTCAGGTCTTCGGCGCCGGGCGTATTCAAACCTTCTTCAATGGTTGATTCAAAATATTCGGCGAACTTCGGGTTCGCGAATCCGCATAACGTCGCGTTTTCATCATCCACTTCGCATGGTTTGATTTCCGCCAGACGCTTCGCCAACGCATCAGCGATTTCGGCTCCATGTTTCGGCGTTAAGACGCAAGACGCATTGACGCAGCTGCGCCCGCCGTTTTCATAAATCGACGCAGCCAACACGTCAATAAAACTTTCCCATTGGTCGGCTTTGTCGGCGCCGATTAGAATCTTGCTCCATCCCGGGCCGTGAACTTGGACTGCGGGATTACTTGCATAACGCGCTACGGTTTTTTCGTCGCCAAAAATAATGCCGCTGTCGCATGATTGAAGAATGACGTTTGCGCCTTCATGGTCTGTCGGGTAAAAACAGAACGCTTCGGGCGGACACCCGGCGGCGATAAACGCCTGGATAATGCGCAGCGGCGTCCAGGGTTCTTCACGTCCCGGTTTTAACACAACAGGGATACGCAAGGCGACGGCGGGAATCCAAATTGAATTTACGCCGGGCGAGTTGCTGGGCAACACAACGCCTAAACTTTTCGCAGTGGGGTAATAGCTGATTAATGACCCGCCCTGTTGCGCCACGGCGCCGTCGAGCGCAGTCAAATCGAGTCCACGCGTCAGCCCGCCTAATATGGTCGGCATCTGCGTCATGACTTCATGGATTTTACCCATATTGCGTTTGACCAGCGAGTAAGGCAACCCGGTCGTAGAGGATAGCGATTCGATGTAATCCTGCGGCGATTGTTCGGCGCCGTCGCCCAGAGGCAGCGAAGCGTTCATAAATAGTTCGCCCGCTTGTTTGCATATCTCCAACATCTTCGCGCTGGGCACGTCCTGCAATATCTCAAACGATCGAGAAATTTTATTGATGTCGCGGCGAATTAATCCCGAATTCGCCATGCTCATTTGCGCGACGGCTTCACCGCCGGAATGATGGACGAGTTCAGATTTATCGAGGCTCTCATAGACGCGCCCGCTGCGTATGCAGGGGATCTGCGTTAATGCGGTCATGGTCGTCATTGCTTTCTCCGAATTAGTACACGCCTTCAACCACTTTGTTTTCGCTTGCGCGGAAGGGCCGCACTTCGCCGACGCCGTCCCAAGCGAAACGCCCCCAGGGCTCGCGGCGGATGACTTCATCACGCTCCAGAAAACGCGGCATGAACAATTCCTTGGTGATGGTCGTCAGTTCGACGCGCCCCCACTCGCCGTACTCGACGGTCTTGACGGTGTCGTCAGGATCAACCACCCGCAACACCGCGCGCGGCTGCGGCGCATAGTAGGTCAACGCATAGTCATCTTCCGCCGAAAGCGGTTTGCTACACGCGAGGCCCATCAGCGTATTGCCGTAGGTCGGCACCAGCTGCGCTTTTTCTTCCAGGATTTCTTCCGCCAGAAAACGCACCACCTGCGGCGTCATAGAGGTACCGCCAAGAAATACGCCTTTGATTCCAACGCCGGGCACATCAACTTTTTCGCCCAGCGCTTCCAGCAATTTCGGCGTCGTGAACAGGCAGGAAACATTGCGATGTTTTAAAATTGGCGCGGCCTGATCGACGATGTGCTCCATATAAGCCTTGGCCTGATCTCCTTGTCCGTTGCCGATGAGTTTTTTTACCCAGCGGGGATCAAGGTCGAGATGATAACACGAGCCGCCCATCACATTGGCGAGATGCTCAATCGTCAACCGCAAGCGGCGCGGGCCAGTCGGCCCCATCATCAACCAATTGCCGCCGCGCGGGAAAAATTCCGGGTCCAGCGTTTCAGCGAATTCGGTGTAATCATACTCATGGTCATGCCAGCTGATGCGTTGTTTGGGCAATCCCGTCGTACCACCCGTTTCAAAAATTTTATACGGTTTGCCTTCATATTGTTTTGGAATCCACACTTCGTGCGGTTCGTTGCGTAAGGTCTCATCATCAAAATGCGGAAACTTGACGACGTCTTCGTAGGTTTTCACGTCTTCACGCGGGTCCCAGCCCGCCTGCTTGGCCCAGTTGAGCCAATAGGGACAGCCGGTTTCCGGCGAAAAATGCCACTGGATGATTTCTCTCAAGTGTTGATCGAGTTGATCTTTGGCTTGAGCCAGGGCGCTCTCTGCAATCGCGCTCATGCGGATGCGACCTCCATTCGTTTATCTGGAAAGAATTTAGTAATTGTTTCTTTTGAGGGCGGCTTGGTGAATAACGAAACTAAAATCATTGTCAGCGTAGACGCCGCGAAAATAATAGCCACCGGCATCATGCCAAAGACATGGTATTCACGCTCGAGGCCGTAATTGGAATCTTGAAATAAAACGAACCACACAACCATCGTCACGATCACAGTCGCATAGGCGGCGGCCTTGGTGGCGCGCTTCCAATAGACGGCGGCGACGGCAAGCGGGAACAAACTGGCAAAGCCGGAGAAGCACCAAATCCCTAAGACAAAAACGCTGCGAGGTTCTGCGAGTGAAAGCAAGTAAGTAATGATGACGATCAACGTAATAAAACCGCGCGCCATCCAGATTTGCTGATTATCGTTAAAGCGGTTTTTACCGAAATGGTGCATGACCACGTCGTTGGTGAACATCGTACCCAGGCACATGAACTGCGAATCAAGCGACGACATAATCGCAGCCAGAATGCCAGCGGTAACAAAACCCGACATAGTCTCACTGGTAAGTTGCTTCACCATGATGCCTAAGACCGCATTGGGCGGGGCGCCCTCAGGAACAACACGCTGCAATCCGCTCGCGGTTTCGATCACGGCGCCGCTGGCCCATACGCCGATAAGGATGCACGGCACCCATACAATCATGATAAAAATGGGGTGAGCAATCACGGTGAGCCGAAAGGTCTTCGCCGACTTCGCCGTCAACCAATGTTGAAAGAGGTGCGGAAACATCCCAACCGAAAGCGGGATAAATAGATAGGTTAGAAAGACCAGTTGCGGCACTTTATCGCCGCGCACTAGTTTTTCGGGCTTTGCCATCGCGGTTGCATTTTCAAGCCCACCCAATTTGGTGGAGATCAAATAAAATGCGATGACGCCGATCACCATAAAGACGATGGTTTGAAATGTGTTCGCCCATGCGGCGGCGCGCAATCCGCCGACAAAAACATAGGTCAACACAACCGCGCAAATAACAAACGCCGTCACCCAATGGGGAACGCTGCCGTTGATTGCGGGAAACAAATCAGGAAACACGCCAACGGTCACCCCTTTGACGACGCTGCCCGCGCCGAGAAGGCTCACCAATAAATAGGGGATAACCAATGCAACCAAAATGGGGAACAAAATAAATCCCAGTCCGTTGCTTTCAAATCGGTCGCGGAATAATTGCACTTGAGTAACGTAGCCGTACTTTCGCCCAATCGACCACATTTTAATGCCGACCAGGAAGAATACCGCCGAGTGAATCAGTCCCGACCATGACGCCATTTTTCCATAGACGCCGATTCCCGCCGCGTAGGATTCCGCAGTTGAACCGACCATCGCGAAAGCGGTCATCGTGGTGCCAAACACTGACATCAAAAGCAGGACGGAACCAATGGAGTGGCTCGCGACAAAGAAATCTTTGGACGAACTTTGTAAGAAACGATGGCTGAAGATTCCCAGGCCGAGCAACAACGAAAGATAAATACAAATAATGATGACTGCTGTCATTTCGTCGCCGCTCCTTTCTGTTGTTCACGCAGAAATTCTGCGACTTCTTCTTCCATCTCCGTCGGCCACGCCCAAATTACGGCGGCGGCCCACAACAGCCCGGAAGCAATTGAAAATCCGACATGGTAAGCCAAGCCAATCGGCATATAGCCGAACAGCAGGGTAGCGTCATTCCAGTACCAGAAATCATGGTGTAAGACAGCCAAGAGAATCGCAGCCGTCCAGACGAGTTTACGCGCCATATTCAACCTTTCAATTAGTCCGCAATCGCGTACAAGTGAGTTTGAGTTCCGATGTATAACACGCCGTTGGCGACAACCGGGGTTGAATAGACAGGAGCGTCAAATTCGATTTCTTTTAAGACTTTATGGGTTTTGTCCGCAGCGAGAATGGTCAACACACCGTCTTCGTTGCCGACGTAAACCTTTCCATCAACTGCAATGGTGGAACCCCAAATATGGCTGAGGGTGTCATGCTTCCAATAGAGTTCACCGGTTTCCGCATCCAGGCAATGAATCACGCCGCTGTAATCGGCGGCGAAAACCAGGCCGTTCATAATCGACACGGTTGAAATCGTGCGGCGGATGCCTTCATACGACCAGACCTTGCCGCTGGTAGTGATGTCGCCGCGCTTGGTCGCATCAATGCACTGCAACACGCCGACGCCTTCGCCGTGTTCGGGGTCTTGTCCGATTGCGACATAGACCTTGTCTTTGTATACCACGGGCGTGCCGATAATTTCGTTCGGACCTTCCGGCGCGGGATAGCGAATCGGTTGCCCGTCTTTCATTTTGTAATGAGGCGGATTGCAGTCATATTTCCAAAGTTCTTTCAGTACCAAAAAGCCTTCGTCATCTTCAACCGGGTTGAGATCAAAGCCATAACAGAACCCATCGCCAGCGCCGAAGATGGCTTGCGGCTTGCCGCCGATCACGCCGTATGACGGCGACGACCAATTGCAATGGTATAAGTGTTGGCTAATTTCAGAGGCTTCTTCGCCGATCAGTTCGCCCGTGTCGGGATCCAACACAATCAATGTAGGCGCGAAGGGCGCCGGGATATTGATGTGCGACCAATCCTGACCATTCGACGTCGTCACAAACAATTTGCCGTCGATCAATAAAGTTGAACTGCTGGCAATATTATGCGGGAAAACGCCAAGTTCATCGCGCATATCATACGTCCAGATGATATCGGCGTCGGTGGGGCTGATTTCCATCGGGGGATTGCCAGGGCCCGCCATGTATTGGCCTTCATCTTTGAAGGGGCCGTCGTTGCCGTCTGACAATCCATCAATATCAAAACAGACAACTTCGCAACGGTTGGTTACGACATAGCCGACGCCTTTTTCGACGTCAATCGTCGGCGATGAACAGATACCCAGATATTCCCAGTCGCTGACTTTTCCAGCGCCAAGTTTAGGGACGACCAGTTGCCAAAGAAATTCACCGGTCTTTTCATCCAGACAATAAATATTACCACGGTCGCCGATATGTTTTTCATTTCGAGGCGATTCATTGTTGGTTCCAATAAAAACTTTTCCTCCAGCAATCGTAGGATTGCCGTAGGCTTGCGACCCCAGTTTTGCGACCCATTTCACATTTTCCGTCGTCGAAAGGTCGATCTCTTCGGAGCCGTCTTTCAAATGGCCGGGCGTAAAATCAGCGGGGATTCCCGTTTCGGGCGACATCATGTTGCGGTTGGGCGTCCCGCCCCACATGCTCCAATCTTCAGCGGAAGCAGACGTGGAAACAAGCGCGACGGTTAGAAGGCTGCTGAGCCAGTGTTTCGGTTTCATCATGTTTCACCTTTATCCTATGGTTCAATAATTATTCGTTTGGCGATACAACAACATTGTCAACATAGACGCGGTATTTGCTTTGTAAGGCAAAACCGAACAGTCCCGGCGCCCCCTTGGTATGAGCGGTTTCATGCGGGACTTCAATCGTCCATGCGTCCGGCTCGTCATCATCGCGAGGCCAGGCTTTGGCGCGGACCACGCCAGAACCGTCGTCGTTCAGATCAACGCGCGTCTTCAAACGATACCACTTATTGGGGCTCCATTTAAATGGCGCGCCCACTTTGAGCCGCTCATGGTTTGAACTGACTTCGATCTGCTGCCAGTTGCCAACCAACGTAATGAAGTAGCGCTGATTGATAACGCCGACGTTTGACATGCCGCGTCGGTTGCCGTCGGAACGCACATCAGCCTCGACGGTGTAATTGGACGCATTCGGATCGCCAATGAAAGTAATCGCGCGTTGGAACAAGACATTGTCCAACGTCTTGGTCAAAACTTTTTCGTCTTCCAAGTCGCGCACTTCCCATTTGAAGCGGGCGCCGATCCACGGCAACGGCGGAAACGCAAACTGAACGCCGCTCTCTTTTGCATGAGGAACGCTCAACTCATATTCATTAAAATTTTCTTGATAAGGAAGATTAGGGAGAACTCGTCCTCGAATGACGCCGGACAATCCGTCCGCCTCCGCCTTGAAAGCGCCAGCGGAAACCTGTGCGTCTTTGGCGGCGACCAACTGCGTTTTTGCATTCACCGTCGCGTCCATTTGCGCTTTGACTTTTGCCGTGGGCGGAACAAACGATGCCATTTTTGCGTCATTGATTTCTTTCACAAAAAAGCCATTCGCGTCCAAGGCGCGAAACCCAAACGACTGAGATTCGCCCGGGTTTAACAATACGTCCGACGGGGTGATTTGCAGCGCAACGGCTTTGCCCGCTTTGGGTTCTTTATATTCAGGCCATTCAATCGGGGCCGCGTTCCCGCCTTTGGTTCCAAAGCAATATAATTTGCTAGTGGTGTGAACGTAGACTTTTCCGTTCCAGGCGACGGGCGAGCCAATGGCGCCGCCTTCTAATTGAATATTGGAAAGCACGTCGCATCCGTCCGCTTTTGGTTTGAGAATATACATCTGACCATTCACGATGGGGATATAGAGTTTACCATCGGCGTACAGCGGCGAAGCGTGCAACTGGCTGTTGGATAGTTTTTCCGTCCATACTGTTTTTCCGGTTTTCGCATCGAGGCAAAAGAGCATCCCGGTTTTATCCACTTGATACACGCGGTCGCCAACCAATGTCGGCGAACTGGTAAACATCGAAATGTCGTCATTGCGCCAGAGTTCATACGATTGGTCGAGCACCTTGGGCGCTTCTTCGCCGGGGGCGGGTTCTGCGCCAAGTTTGATTGCGATCATGCGGCCTTCGGTTGAAGCGTCCGTATTTTCTTTTCCATGAGGAATGATCAACATATCGCCATGAATCACCGGCGACGAATTGACGCCGCCGCGCGACATGCGATAACGCCAGATCGGCTCGCCATTTTTCGTATTCACGCAAACGATGTTGCCGCAGCCCGTGCCCACATAAAATACGCGCTTTCCATTGCGCCATTCAAAGACTGGCGTCGAGAACGAACTGTCTTGCGGCTGGATGCCCGGCGTTGAAGACCAATACAACTCGCCTGTTTTTTTATTGAACGCATAAAAGCGGTCTCTGGCGGGGCCGTCCGCGCCCCAATACGATGTGATGCCGCGAGCAATAGCCAAATCGCCGTCGATCACAATGCAACCCACACGCCCATTGGGAAACGTCAAACGCCCAAAGCGCTCCATCATGGAATGCTGCCAAACCAGATCGCCGTCAGGCGTAAAGCAAGAAACCACGCCAGCGGTGGTCATTAAATAGACGTTGCCTGTATCGGGATCGACGGTCGGCGCGCCAATGCTGTAGCGCTCATAAACCGTATCGCTTAAAAAATCGTTGAAGCCCTGCTTCCAGACTTCCTTACCCGTTTCAGGATTGAGTTCAACCAGATATTCGCGCAGCCCCGATTGCGCCGCGCGCGGGGTGATGTCGTTGCTGTTTTTCGCCGTCGCATCGTCACCTTTATACCCCCAAACATACATGCGGCCATTGGCGACCACGGGCGAACCGCGGCCTTGCATGTCATACGTCCAAAGCAGGTTGCCGTCTTCGAGTTTAAATTCACTTGGCAACCCCGTAACAGGCGAGACGCCGTTTTGCCCGGGCCCGCGCCAACTCAACCAGCCGTCGACCGCATCGGCGCCCAATGGAGCGGTCAATACAATCGCCAGTAAGAAAACAATCGCTGCTTTTCGATATACAGAGGGATACATTATGCTTTGATCCTATCTAAAATTATTGGTATAAAACGCCGTTTTACTATTAACCTATTTCGCCGAAAGCAAAGCCTACGACGGCCTCGCACGGAGTTCATCAAACACGGTGACTCACATCTATGTGCTGCGGATGTCGAGACAAAGAAGAATGCCTTGCGCGTTGCGCAAAAAGAGTTTTCCGTTCGCAATCGCTGGTTCTGTCCAGCATTTTCCCCCGATGACTTGCGCGCGGGAAATTGTATTAAATTTTTCGGGAGACGGTTCGACGAACAACAACTCGCCCTGCCCCGTCAATAGAACCAGTTTCCCATCTGCTGACAATACGGACGTTTTTGAGATAGATGTTTCGCTCCAAACCATGCAGCGCTGCGGCCAATCGGCTGCGTTTACAACAGGGTGCAAAAAACTGAAGCAGAAAAAAATAAAGCAAAGAATAAAAACAATACGTCCATACGACTTATTCAACATAGGTCACTCACCATTCATTGAAACTCAATGAGATACGAATGGGCCTTCAAAACACGAAGATGGGAAAATGAGCGGGGGTGAGGATGGCCTCAATTCATACTATAAGTCTAATGATAAATAAAAAAAGTTCCATAAAGCAATATATTTTCTTGTATTCATATCACACGATTTAGAGCTGCCAGGCTCAAAACTTTATCCTAACAGAAATGAAATAAAAAACGGGACGCAATGGAAGCGCCCCGTTTACAATTATATATCGAAGTGAGAAATCAACTGGCTTTCATATCTAACGCAACCATGTCGCCGCGCGCATTGCGGGCGTAAAGCATTCCATTCGATAAAACCGGACAAGACCAGCAGGTTCCGCCAAGAATCTGCTTCCTGCCGGTTGGATTCAGGCCTTCCGGTGATGCTTCGGCGATCACCAATTCGCCTTTTCCGCCTAGAACGACCAGTTTTCCATCAGCAAGCATTAACGAACCTTTGCCCAAACCGCCGTCTTTCCATTTGAGTTCGCCCGTTTTGGCGTCGAGACATTTCAACTGGCTCTCATCAAAGCCATATAAATAGCCTTTGTATAAAACCGCAGCGTTCATTTGGTTGCGCATGTCTTTACTCGCCCAAAGTTTTTTCGCGGTTCCATCTTTTTCAACTTCAATCATGACGCCGCCCATGTTGTAGCCGGAAGCAATGAAAACCTTGTTTCCATCCACGATTGGAGTCGCGGCGTTGATTCCGTAATTCGTATCCCAAGCGTAGGTAGAAAACTCTTGCCCGGCTTTTAAGTCAACAATTACCATGCCCAGTTTTGGGAACGCAACAAGGTATGATTTTCCGTTAAAAGGAAACAATACGGGAGACGCGTAGGCTTCGCCGTAGTTTTTTGTTTTCCAGACCGGGTCTCCGCCGTCAAGTTTATAGGCAGCAATCACACCAACATCTACATAAATAATGTCGTCAACAACCAACGGAGCGCCAGCGAATCCCCATGTCGGCGTCTTGACGCCTAATTCGGATTTAAGGTCTTTTGTCCAGACGACCTTGCCTGTCTTCGCATCAAGGCAATTGAAGTGGCCTTCTTTGCTAATGGTGAATACTTTGCCGTCGTAAATCGTCGGCGTAGCAGCGGGACCGCCTTCGTGGAGGTTGTCGATCAGTTCGCATTTATAGGCGTGTTTCCAGATTTCATCACCGGTCTTGGCATCGAAACAAAAAATGTTGTCTTCACCCTTGGCTTTGTCATAGCCAGCCACATACGTCTTACCATCCACTACCGTAAATGACGTATACCCTGGCCCTAACCGGGCGCGCCATTGAATTTCAGGCCCATCGCCATCCCATTGGTTAACCCATCCGGTCTCGGATGAAATCCGGTCGCGGTTAGGGCCGTGATATTGAGGCCAATCAGCGGCTTGCACCATTCCAACGGCAAAAACACCAACTGCCGTCAGTATAAGCATCTGTTTGAGTGTACGCATTGTCTTCTTCTCCAGTTATTGTGTAAAAATATGAATTCAATGGATTACGCTAACGTATAGTTGATTGTAACAATCTTTTTGATTACCCAAAAAAAGTTTTCTCAATTTCTATGCAGAAATAAAAAAATGATTGAGTAAGGAACTTTCTACCACTTGTTGCAGACGAATAGTCGGAATATCTTTTAAAAATGTTCAACACCATCTTCGAAATATCAACCGAAAACTGAAAATCAACCAAATCATTGATGAAAGCGAGAAATTATTATGAGCCAATCGCCCATTGCGATTCGCCCAAAGCAGAAACGAAAAGCATTTACTCTGATTGAACTTTTGATCGTCGTCGCCATTATTGGCATCTTAGCGGCCATCGCGGTTCCCAATTTCATTAACGCTCAAGTCAGGGCCAAAGTCGCCCGCGCCCAGGCTGACATGAAAGCATTAACAACAGCCATCGAATCCTACCAGATCGACAACAATTCATTTCCGCCCGATGGCGACGATTTGGAGCAATTCAACCCAAGCGACTATAATTCCGCTGCGCGTATGCGCCTGCTAACCACGCCAGTCTCATATATTAGCAGCCTGCCGACGGATCCGTTTCATACTCAGGCATTAGAATTCTCAGGTGTTGAATTATTGTTCCCAGGCAATCCGCCCCACACATACTCTTACAACACTTGGGGCGCATTCGCCAGCGACGGTTTTCAGCCAGCCAACAATGGCATTCCTGATAACTATGGAGTCACCTCACTCGGCCCCAACCAGATATTCAATTCGGCGGCCGGGTTCCCCATTCAATACAACATAACCAACGGCACCATTTCAGACGGCGACATCATCATTCGCGGCGGCGCCAAGACGCCATTTAGCTAAATTGCTCGATGAATAGAAATTATCAACGGGGCGGTCAGTTTGACCGCCCTATTTACGTTTACTGTCAGATGAAATATGATTTCGCCCATCCTTACTATCAGGAAATCACCCATGAAACTGTTCATATCATCCCCACTAGGCTTTGCAGAAAGCACCACTAGATTTCGTGAAACGCTACAAACATGCCTGCAAGCAAAGTCCCTTGACATTATCGATCCCTGGTCAACCGCATCAGATTTAGAATCCGAATTTAAAAAAGCAGAATCAATTGATAAATTAGATGTTAGAAATGATTCTCTCCATTCGATCTCAATGAAAATCGCCGAGCGGAACGCAGCAAATATCCGGGAATGCGAATTAATGCTGGCGGTACTCGACGGCGTCGATGTTGATTCGGGCACCGCCTCAGAAATCGGATACGCCTTTGCATTAGGCAAACGCATTTACGGCCTTCGCACCGACTTTCGCCGCGCAGGCGAGAACGAAGGCGTCTGCGTCAACCTGCAAGTACAATATTGGATCGAAGCCAGCGGCGGCTGTATCGTACGATCCGTTAACGAACTCGAACAACTTGATTTATCACAAACGAATTAAGACTCAACCCTGGGAGCGTCCCTCAAGCCGCCCCGCACATTAGACTGTCACCGTAATTCATAATCCTCAACCTCGCAGCGGTTTCATGCGGCGCTGGACGAACGGACGCACAAAATAATTCCAACCCCTCTTTATTCAAATAAGAATCAAGACCATTTCTTGACATTGCATCATAAAGTCTGTAAGAACGCCAAGTTAAATCACGAATCAATTCATTGCCTGGTAAATCAATTAAGTCTTGGACCGTTTGGATTGACCGTGAAAATAATGGGGAGCGATGAGACTCGTCCAGCCCTTGATTCGCAATCATTTCAAAGAGCGCAAGCACTAAACATTGACGGTTCAATGTCTCTTCATCCATTGAATCCAACCGCCGTCGCGCCGGGTTAAGCGCCTCGACATATCCTTCGTGTAAATGAAAAAACGCTTGCACAAATCGCGCCGGGAGCCAAGGGTCGTCCGGGCCAGGCCCGTAGGCAAAATCGCCAATCGGCGCATCGCTGCACCAACACGCCCCTGACCAAGCAGATAGTAATTCTTTTGGAGCGAGGTGGTAATAATACTGAATACGAATGTTGAAGGCAATTCGGACCCACTCGTCCTCCGCCTCCGTGAGATATCCAGGCTGGTACGACTCAACAGGGTAAGATTGCTCGAGTGATTGAGGACTATCCTGCCAGTTAACCGCCAAGCGGTTAGTGGAGGTTATCCAGCTTTGAGAATTGTGGGTGCTGTGCATTTGGCTCTCCTAACTGAACACTTTATCAATAGTGAACATAATAACACTTATCGGTGGAGAGTCAAGAAATCTTTAGATTATTTTTGCTTAAATGTTCACTTTCCTTATCTAGAATCTATTAATTGGTTCCGACTCTTATGAGTTGTATTGGTATTTGTGGTATTGTTGTTAAGGCAAAATTGCATCGAAATTTTATTCCAAGGCGGGAATTTAAAGATGAATCGCATTCACTTCATTGCTGTTTTTCTCCTTATCTCCACCATCAATTCTGTAGCAAGTTCTCTCGATGTGGATTTACTATCGAAATACAACGTCACCTGGAATTCACCCAGCCAAGACCACAACGGCTCTATGCCCATCGGAAACGGCGACACCGGCATGAACGTCTGGGTAGAGCAAAACGGCGACCTCGTCCTACTGCTCAGCAAAACGGACGCCTGGAGCGAAAACGCAGCCCTGCTCAAACTCGGGCGCGTAAGGTTGTCTTTTTCGCCCAATCCATTCGCTGATGGTAAAACATTCAATCAAACGTTGCAGCTTCGTACAAGCGATATCCTCATCAGAGCCGGTGAAGGGGAAAAAGAATTTGGAGTTCATATTTGGGTTGACGCTAATAATCCCGTAATTCACGTGAGCACAGTCAGCAAATCTGAACACGATGTCTCTGCAAAATTAGACGTCTGGCGAAAACAAAAGCGTGAACTCAAAGATAATGAGTTAAACCGCGTCTATGGGCTACAAAGCGCACCGTTTCCGGTTTATTCCTATCCCGATACGGTTTGTGAGGGATATGAAGACCAGATTGTCTGGTATCACCGCAATCAGCATTCGATATGGCAAGACAACCTGAAACATCAAGGTATGGAAGCCTTCATCCAGCAATCAAGCGATCCGTTGATGAATCTCACATTCGGCGGCGGCATTATAGGAGAGGGATTAAAGAATGACTCTCCTGATCGGTTAGTTTCCACTTCCCCACAGAAGAATTTTGATATCGCGATCTACCCTCTGACTTCACAAACAGAAACGGAACAAGAATGGCTCGAAACATTAGAGTCTAACATTAAGCGGTTTTCGGCGAATAATCTTCATGACGATTTAACAAAACACTTTGCCTGGTGGGATGAGTTTTGGAACCGCAGTTGGATTTACGTCAAAGGCAGCGATGAAGCCGAAACCGTCACGCGCGGGTATGTGCTGCAACGCTGGGTCACCGCTTGCGCGGGCCGTGGGCGCTTTCCGATCAAGTTTAACGGTTCCATCTTCACTGTTGACGGCGATGGCTTTGATGCTGACTACCGCCGTTGGGGCGGCCCTTATTGGTGGCAAAACACCCGCCTTCCCTACTGGCCCATGCTGGCGTGCGGCGATTTTGATCTGATGCCGCCGCTGTTCAAGATGTATCAAGACATGACGCCGCTGGCCGAGTTCCGTACGCAGACTTGGTTTGGACATCCTGGCGCCTTCATCGGCGAGACTGTCTACACTTGGGGAATGTACAACAATGAAAACTATGGTTGGGAACGCGACCCTGATTTGCCAGTGAGTGAGTTGACCAATACATACATCCGCCGCGAGTATACCGCATCGCTTGAGTTGCTCGCGATGATGATTGACTACTATCACTACACAATGGACGAAGCGTTTCTCAACGACGCCTTGCTACCGATGAGCGATTCTTATCTGGCGTTTTGGGACAAGCATTACGAAACGAACCAAGACGGATATCTGGTGATGTATCCTGCGCAGGCATTGGAGACATTGCAAGACGCCAAAAATCCGACGCCTGATGTTGCAGGGCTGCATTGGGTTTTGAAGCGTCTTCTTGCTCTAAGTGAAGAGCAAGCCACTGAATCGCGCATTGCTTTTTGGGGAAATCTGCTAAAGAAAATCCCGCCATTGATTACGAAGGACACCGACGAGGGCGAGATCATTGCGGGAGCGGAAGCGACGTACGCTCCACCGGGCAATTCAGAAAACCCCGAGTTGTACACCGTCTTTCCATTTCGGCTGTTTGGCGTGGAAAAGGTAGGGATAGAACTCGCCCGCCGCACGTTCATGCAACGCAAAAATAGAGGCCCCGTCGGTTGGCGGCAGGACGATACGCAGGCGGCCTATCTGGGCTTAACAGATATCGCGAAAGACTACCTTGTCAAACGCGCCAGTACAAAGCACGACGGCAGCCGCTTCTCTGCATTTTGGGGGCCGAACTTCGATTGGGTTCCCGACCAGGACCACGGCGGCAACTTGATGAAAGCACTGCAAACCATGCTGCTGCAAACCGACGATGGAAAGATTTATCTCACGCCCGCATGGCCTGATGATTGGGACGCTGAGTTTAAACTCCATGCCCCCATGCAAACCACCATCGAAGGCAAGATCAAAAACGGCGAAATCACAAGTTTGATCGTTCAGCCGGAATCAAGGAAGAAGGATGTTGTGATTGTTGAGGAGTAAAGTGAATCCCTTCTCCCTCTGAGAGAAGGCTAGGATGAGGGTTTAATTTGTGCATTACAAAAACGATATCCAAGCCCTCACACCATCAGCTGCGGGCGGGCCCGACCCTGGCTTAAATGTTCAGTGGTAGGTTTGGGTGGTTTATGATGAAGAAGATTCAAATGGCGGGTCGATGCTGGCGCGACCCAACCTATAGGGCTGCCGTGATCCCCCCAGGTAATTATGAAACCAATGCCGTCGCGGTGAATGCCCCCCTTGAAAAAAGGGGGGGGGCGTCGAAGACGCCGGGGGGATTCGAGACAAGAAAAACCCGGCGCAG